>DAHUXT010000004.1 GCA_027307065.1 Ktedonobacteria bacterium | reverse complement strand
GACAACCGCCAACCAACCATCCCTGGCTGCCGGTCTCGGCAAGCACATCCGCTAGGGCGTCGAGCATTTCGCGCCAGAATGGGCCTCCAGTCATGGTTGACCACCTACGTGCGAAGTTGACATTAGTTTCCCCAATCGCCGATACAGGCTCTGCGCCAGCGCCTGCTCGTACGCATCGGCAACTGGCAAGAACGGCCAGGTATCGTGAGCGATCGCGTTCGCGGCGAGCGCGACCCCGAACCGGTGCAGCACGAGCGCGGGCAGTGATTGTCCAATGCCCCCGACGACAGGCGTGCCATGCGTGTCGAGCGGAATATCAGCGGCCAGACATCCCAGCGCACTCGGCGCTCCCGCGAGATAGAACCAATGGTAATTCTGGTCTCCGGGCGGATTGAACGGCTGGAATGCCACCTCGTCTTGAGCCGTCGAACATGCGGGATCGCCAAACATATTTATCGCTTCAAGACCGAACTCCGCGGTCACAGTCCATTGCACCCCATTCCAGCCAATGCCAACCGGCATAGGATGTTCGTCTTGGCCAAGAAATTGGAGTTGTCCACCAATGTCCGGTTGCTCTGGGGTAATCACCTGTCCGTCGGGTGTAGTAATATGCCAGATCGAGTGTGCGATGATGAACGCTTGCCATAAACCGTTAGCGGGAACGTGCTGTGGCGTCTGCCATGGCGCGGTGCAAATCTCGCGGCAATCGCCGTTCATCGTGCAATTTTCGCCAGGTCCTGACTGAATGGCGGCGCACCTGGCGTTCTCGTTGCCAAGATCCGACACGACATGGAGTGTCGCGTTCAGCGGTTGCTGTGCTGTCACGGGGCCATTGAGTTGCCGCGCTCCCCAATAGCGCTCACCCGTGCGAATGCCATCGCGCGACATGTGCGTATCGAGAGCAGCCTGTATCGCATTAGCCAGCGCGGAGGCATAATTCGGCTTCAATGCAAGCAGTGAAAGCCGCAGATCGACGGAACTCGCAACGCCCTTCTTGCCCGGCAGAATGCCGACTCCTATCGGACAGGTGTCGCTTTCGACAGAGGGCACACTCAAGCGGCAGGAGTAATCAATCCCCGGCTCGTAGACCCAGTGAAGCACATGACGACCTCGCGTCAAGCGCAGTGGCTGTTCGACGCCCTCGACGGGCAAATGGGAAAGCGTTTTGCCATCGAGCGAGACGGTCCCCCAGTCCGGGCTGAGCGAAATATAGAGGTTATCCTGACCAAGCCGGAGCGGCTCGGTGGCAGTGGCCGTCGGCCCAAAAATGGCTGCATGCATGGCGTCGCGTGTCGGCGCAAGAGAAACGGCAAGCGTCAGCAGAAGGACTATCACGAGCCCCCCAACGCCAAGGCTTCGCCGCAGACGTGTCTGCTTCACCCCGGCTGCCGAACCCTGTTGATGTGCCGTGTCACTTCGCGTTCCGGCGGGAATCTCCGAGCGACGAGGATGTATTGGGCTGACCTCGATCTCGAGATTGTTGTCCTTGTCAGAATCGCCGAATTCCATCCCCTTCCCTCCGCTGCTGGATGCGTAAACGCATGCGGGTAGGATACCGCAGAAACGGTGGCTTACGTCCGCGCTCTATTGACCATCTGCTAGCAGACACCGTATACTGGCCTGCAGACGCGGAGACGCGTGCGGCGCGAAGGAGAGGGCTGAACTTCTCCCCAGCAGGAGGCCGACATGATTGTGATGAACGGCGAAGAATTCTTAACCGCAAAGGAAACCTGCGCACTGCTCGGGGTCAAGCCCGCGACGCTCTATGCCTATGTGAGCCGTGGGCTGCTACGCAGCTATCGCCAGGGCATCAAACGGATGCGCCTCTATCGCCGCCATGATGTCGAGCAGCTGACCCAGTTGCGCCACCCCGAAGGCGCGGACAATGAGTCAGACGATGCGCTCATCGAGGCCGCTCGCGACGAAGATGACCGGGCGTGGATCCCTTACGTGTAGGGATCTACAACTCCTCAGATCGCAATGACTCGACACTCGCACTTGCCGTCCTGCTCGCTCACGCCTGGCACTCATCCCACCTCAAGACCCGATTGACGCCTGCTGCCTACACAGGATATAGTGACGAGGATACGCTCATTCCAACGTGGTTGACGCCAACGTACGTGCGCTGTATACGCGTGCCGGGGAGCGCACCAGATTACTTGGTGGCGTGGTTGTCGTCACTTGCACTTGGCGCGGATGGAGGGCACAAGGACCGATGGCACACTTCATCGAGCGCCAGATCAGGTTTCCCGCCGCAGGGCGACCTGCCGTGATGCTCGAAGGAATTCTTGCATTGCCAGACGCAGATCCGCCTGACAGCGGACATGCTGTGGCGGTGCTCTGCCATCCTCAGCCGGCGGGCAGTTCGATGGAGGATCCACTGCTCCGTCGGCTCGCAACGGATCTTGCGACAGCCGGGTTAATCGTGTTACGCTTCAATTTTCGTGGCGTCGGCGACAGCGAAGGAGAGCAGACCGATGGACGACTGGAACCGCTTGATATCGCTGGCGCCATCGAATGCGCCCGCAATCAGCCCAATGCCAACCCGGATAAGCTCTGCCTGATCGGCCACGCGTTTGGCGCGTATGTGGCGCTCGCCTATGCCGTGCATGACCCAAGGGTCAAGACTGTGGTAGCGATCAGCCTGCCCGTCTTCCGGCTGACTGGTGATCTGGGCCAGTTCGAGCGGCCACGGCTCTTTCTCACGGGCGAGTATGACGAGGTCTCGCCACGCCATAAACTCGAGCCCTGGATCGCGGCGCTGCCCGGCGCGCGCAATTTGAAGATCGTCTCTGGCGCCCGTCACCTGATGCGTGGCTACGAAAGCGTCGCAGCGGGTGTCGTTGTGCATTACATTCAACGCTGGGCGGAAACGCCTGGTGTTTAGATGGCTACCAACATTCGACCGAATCCCTGCGAGTGACTAGCAACGAGGCAATAATCACCGTGCCGATACAGATGACTAATCCGATGATCGTGCAGAGCGACCGCAGTATTCTGCTAGAGGTGGACCATCCGCTGTATGCCGAGGCGCGCGACGCCCTGGCGCAGTTCGCGGAACTGGAGAAGTCTCCGGAGCACATCCACACCTACCGGCTGACGCCGCTATCGCTCTGGACCGCCGCCGCCGCAGGGCTCAATGCCGCGCGCGTGCTGGCGATGCTCGATCAGTTCAGCAAGTATGATCTGCCGCCGAATATTGTCACGGACATTCGCGAGTACATTGGACGTTACGGCCGGCTGAAACTGGTGCGCGACGGGCAGAATCTCGCGCTCATCTCTGACGATGTTCCGCTGATTACCGAGGTCTCACGCCAGAAGCGGATGCAGGCGTTCATTCTGGAGCAACGCGACGCCAATACGCTCATCGTCGACCCAGCAAGGCGCGGCCACATCAAGCAGGCGCTCGTCGCCATCGGATTCCCGGCGGAAGACCTGGCCGGCTACACCGATGGAGAGGCGCTAACGCTCGGGCAGCGCGAACTCGCGATGTCTGGCAAACCCTTTCAGCTACGGGCCTACCAACAGGACGCGGTTGCAGCGTTTTACGCGGGCGGAGGCGTGAGCGGTGGCAGCGGCGTAGTAGTGCTGCCCTGCGGCGCGGGCAAGACGGTCGTCGGTATCGGCGCGATGAACGCGGTGCAGCGGTCAACACTCATCTTGACGCCAAGCACCGTCGCAGTGCGCCAGTGGATCGCCGAGTTGCTCGACAAAACGACCCTCACCGCCGATCAGGTGGGCGAATACACCGGAGAACGCAAAGACATTCGCCCGGTGACGGTTACCACCTACCAGATGCTGACATATCGTCCCAGCGAAGATGGCAATTTCCCGCACTTCGGCCTGATGACCGAACACGACTGGGGTCTCATCATTTACGACGAGGTGCACTTGCTGCCCGCGCCGATATTCCGCATTACCGCCGAGATTCAGGCGCGCCGACGCCTGGGGCTGACGGCAACATTGGTGCGCGAGGACGAGCGAGAGGCAGATGTGTTTGGCTTGATCGGCCCCAAGCGATTCGATGTGCCCTGGCGCGAGCTCGAACGTCAAGGTTGGATCGCGACCGCGGAATGCTACGAGATACGTGTGGCGCTTGACCCAGAAGAGCGCCTGATGTACGCCGTCTCTGAGGAGCGGGAGAAATATCGGATGGCGGCAGAGAATCCGATCAAGATGCGGGTCGTCAGCGAGCTTATCCAACGCCACGCCGACGATCAGGTGCTCGTTATCGGCCAGTATCTCGACCAGTTGAAATATCTGGCGGAGATGCTCGACGCTCCGCTGCTGACTGGGCGCACCACCAACACTCAGCGCGAGAAGCTATACGAACAATTCCGGCACGGCGAGATCAAACGGCTAGTGGTGAGTAAAGTTGCCAACTTCGCCATTGATCTGCCCGACGCGAACGTCGCCATTCAGGTCTCTGGCACGTTTGGCTCGCGCCAAGAAGAGGCTCAACGTCTCGGGCGGCTCTTGCGCCCCAAGGCAGATGGTCGCCCGGCGCATTTTTATACGATTGTGACACGTGATACCCGCGACCAGGAGTTCTCAGCCAACCGGCAACTCTTCCTGACGGAGCAGGGATATCGCTACACCATCGAAGATGCCGAGACCGCGGGCTTGCTCGTCGAGCGCCCAGACGCGCATCGGAGTAACGGGAACCACGCAACCAATGGCAAGGCGAGCCACAACGGCGCGCATCATGGCAAGCAAAACGGCAACGACAACGGCAAGTCGAGCCACGGCAACGGTGGCAACGGCGCGAGTAAGCCGCAAAAATCGCATGTGGCCCGCAGCACACGCCAGAGCGGCGCCTCCACATCTGAGGCCGCATCACCGCGGAAACGCGCCACGCCATCGAAGCGTTAACTATCCCTCCTGCTCCTGACTGGGATGGTATACTATGGGAAGATGCATCCAAAGGGGAGCCAGAATCAATTCTTCCTCCATGCGTAGCGCGTCAGGATGCGTATGCGCTCGTCATGGATCGAGGAGGCTATCTGGAGGCTAACAGGAGGCTAAGACGATGGAGCATGTGCGAGTCTCGGAAACGCCAACGACCGAGCGTGCGACACTCATCGCCGCCTTCAACGGGTGGAATGACGCAGCGGACGCGGCGACGTGGGCCATCAAGTTTCTCATCAATCAATGGGACGCCACCTCATTTGCCGAGTTGGATGGCGAGGAATTTTTCGATTTTACGCAGTCTCGACCGACCATTCGTGTCAATCGCGGCATGTTGCGCCGCGTGACCTGGCCCGCGAACAGGTTTTATATCGCGCATCCTCCGGGGCCAACCGCCGCATCACAAGATGAGGCAGAAGACGAGGCGGAGGCCGCGCGTCGCGATGTCATCCTGCTGCTGGGCGATGAGCCACACTTCCGCTGGCGCACGTTCACCCGCGAGGTAATCGACGTCGCCAAAATGTGTCATGTCGAAGATATCATCGTCCTCGGAGCATTGGTCGCCGAAGTGCCACATACCGCGCCAGTGCAAATTGGCGGGGCCGCCACGACGGAAGAGTTCCTCAAGGCGATGCAAAGTCACGGCATCGATCGTACCCGATATACTGGGCCAACCGGCATCGTCGCCATCCTGCAAGATGCGGCCCGCTCTCAGGGCATTCCCTCGCTGAGCCTGTGGGGCAGCGCGCCGCACTACGTCTCAGCCACGCCCAATCTGCCTGTCTCGGAGGCGTTGTTGCGCAAACTTGATCTGCTAAAAGGATTTGACCTTCAACTCAAGGAACTCTCGCGCGCAGCGCAGCGCTTTACGCAACGAGTGTCCTCCCTCGTCGCGGAAGACCCAACAGCCTCAGCCTACGTGCATGATCTTGAGGAGCGCGGCACACCCCCAGACGCTCCGATCACACCGTTCGACGCCTCAGGCGTTCACAAAATCCCCCTAGAGGGCGAACTGCCGACCGGCGAACAGGCCATCGAAGGCGCGGAACAATGGCTACGTCGTATCCGCGATGAGTAGTCAACCGTTTTAGCCAACAAGAAACGAAAGCATCGGTTGGGTATTGCCCGGTTGGTAATTGTCTGGTAGATTTGACTGCACATTGTCTAGCCAGCGCCTTCACCATAGGAACTTTCTAGCGTCCTATCGCGGCAAATAGCTAGCAGACATAATACACTTTCTCTAGATATTTACCGGGAGGAAGCATGGACAGCACCGATCCTTTCCACGAACGCCACCTTCCATTCGCGATCATCGGCCAGGATGTTTCTCAGCCTGTGCATATACCGTCTGTGCGACCCACGCCTGGTCCGCTGGAAACGCCCATTGCGTACCAGCCGACGGTTGTCAGCCCATCTGCTGCCGTTGGATTCGGGGGTCAGAGTGGACAAATGGCGGCTGTCGTCGAGATATTCCCGCCGTCCGAAACGGAACTTCGACACGCTCCAGAGTCCACCTATCCGGTCATCGTCCCGGTATTGAGCGCGGAAGTGCGCGAGGATGTTGAGGCAGATCCCTGGGAGCAGGCTCAGGCTCCTGACGACGGCGACACGCACTGGCCAGACGATGACGCATTCGCGGCGCTCGATCTCGAACGTGAATTGCTCGGAGCCGATGAGCATATCACGGGAAAGCCCATCATGCGCGAGGACGCGTTCGCCTTTCACGAACTCAGCATGGACGGCTGGAAGCGCATGCGCAAAACCGTGGCGATATTAGTTGCACTGGCACTCATGCTGCTCGTCGCGGTCGTGGGGGGCGTGGCGGTGACATCCTACGCGCGCAAGGCGACCAAACAGTTGAATGTAGCGCCGTCCACACCGACTGTGAGCAGCTATAGCGGCGGCCTCGTCATACAACCGGGGTCCGAAGCCAACGCGCCAACGCCTGAAGTGCCGCTCTACCAGATCGGTGCGTGGATGTCGAGCAATTCACCCAGCGGCGGCTCCGTGAAGGTGTTTGTGCGGATCACGCACGACGTGGCGCCGGTTCCACATGTCCCTGTGTCACTCGCTGTGCAGATTCCAGGCGGCATCTTGAAATTTGGGCCAACAAAAACCGATGCCTATGGCCTGGCAACCTTTACGGTGCAATTTGGCGGCCTCGCGGGGACTCCGTGCTTCGTGACGGCCACCGCAACGATTGAGCATCAGGTCTACACAGCCGATACGGTATTCGTACCGCTGTAGGCCACGCATGGCAGCATCAACTTTGCCCGATGAAAAGGCGCACCCGGACGAACCGAATGCGCCTCGATCTCGCCTCGCGTGTTTGATGGTGGTCGTCACGCCTCTGGCACATCGATTTTGATCATGCCGTCCTCAACCCAGACGTCATATCTGCCCGCTGAACCGGTTGCCGGTAGCGAGAGCGCCTCACCGGTGTGAAGGTCGAACCGCGATCCGTGCAGCGCGCACTCGACGGTTGCATCCTCGAAAACTTCGCCCTCGGAAAGCGAAAAATCTTCGTGCGTGCAGGTATCGCCGATCGCATACAGTTCACCATTGACGTTGAAAATCGCTATTGGTGTATCGCCGACGACGACGCACGCCGACTGACCCGGCTCGATGTCACCCTCCGGGCCAACCTCGACGATTGCCATATCACATTACTCCCTCGCAGAATACCGCTACTATGATGCCAGCGCCGTCTCAGCCTCGCCCACGCGTGCTGAAATCTCGCGGCGCAATGTGTCTCGCAGGCCCGCTACCGGCACATCGGCCACTAGCGGATCGACAAAACCCTCAACAATCAGCCGGGTCGCATCCACACGCGTCAGCCCGCGGCACATCAGATAGAAAAGCTGCTCTTCATCCACCTTGCCGACGGTCGCGCCATGCGTGCAGCCAATGATGTCGTTGGCGCCGATCTCCAGATTCGGGATCGAGTCGGCGCGCGCTTTACGACTCAGCAGCAAATTGCGATTCTGCTGATAGGCCGCCGTCCCTTTGCCCTCTGGCATCACCCGAATAAGTCCTGAGTAGACCGAACGCGCCTCGTCGGTTACCACTCCCTTGAAGAGCAGGTCACTGGTACCACTCGCGGCACGGTGGTCCTGCAGCGTGTAGCGGTCCATATGCTGCTTGCCATCGGCGATGTAGAGGCCGAGCAGCTTGACGCTCGCACCATCACCCGAGAGGATCGCCTCGACCCGTCCTTTGGTGAGACGGCTGCCTAGCTCGATGGTTTGTAGCGTGGCATTGGTATCGCGCCCGAGCAGCACACGTTCGGTATGGAAGTCGTAGACAGCGCGGCCGAGACGTTGGACGCCCACGTAATGCAGCACCGACGCCCGCTCCATAATCAACTCGACGACGCGGCTGCTCATCCCCTGCTCGGTGGTCTTATCCGAGGCGGCATCTTCGACGAGCGTGGCCTGCGCGCCTTCATCCAGCACCACCAGCGTATGTGCCAGACCGGCCGAACCCTGAAGCGCGGCGGAGACAATCACGCGGAACGGCTCTGTGACGGCGACGCCCTTCGGCACGTAGAGGAAGACGCCATTTTGCCAGAATGCGCCATGCAGCGCGGCGAACTTGCTGTCGTTGGCTGGCACACAGCGCGTCATGAAGTGCTTCCGCACCAACTCGCCATGCTCCTGAATGGCCGAACGCAAATCGGTGAAAATCAC
This sequence comes from Ktedonobacteria bacterium, assembly GCA_027307065.1. GTDB lineage: Bacteria > Chloroflexota > Ktedonobacteria > Ktedonobacterales > JADMIN01 > DAHUXT01. The sequence continues at coordinate 28,345 of DAHUXT010000004.1, read as the reverse complement.
ACCCTGGCTGCGAAGATCGTCGCGGAGGGAGTGTTCCACGCGCTCGCCGTTGCGCAACGCCAGAATGCCCGCGAAAGCCTCGTCGCGCTCGGATTGTGGCAGCAGACTGTGAGACAAGGCGGCGTCTTCGGCGAATGGCGCGATGTCGTCCAACTTGAGCGCGCGCAGGTCGGTACGCCGCCACTCTTCATCCTGGCGGGTCGGCATTGGCAGGCTTTCGTAGATCTTCCAGGCATCCAGCCGACGCTCGCGCATCCATGCCGGTTCACCCTGGCGCTCACTCAGCGCGTGAATCGCCTCTTCGCTGAAGCCGCGCCGGGCCACAGGAGCAGTCATGGAATTATCCCCTTTTTTACCGCAACAATTTCAAGGCGAAAAATGAAGGCGGAGCAGCCAGAGCCGCCCCGCCTGAAACCATCCCGAACAATCCTGAACAATCCTGAACGATGTTGAATGATTCGGTAGTACGTCTCTCCCGACGGAGTCCGCCAGCCAAAGGAGGCCATTCGCGGCGAGATTGCTCCCACCGCACAGCCTGGCTCGCGAATGCGCGGCCTATCCGACCGAGCCCGACATCTCCAGTTGAATCAGCCGGTTCAATTCGACGGCGTATTCTAGCGGCAGTTCCTTGGCAATCGGCTCGATGAAGCCACTGACGATCATCGAGTACGCCTCGCTCTCGGAGAGACCACGGCTCATCAGGTAGAAGAGCTGTTCCTCACCGACCTTCGAGACAGTTGCCTCGTGCCCAATTTCGACGTCCTCTTCCTCGATTTCGATGTACGGATAGGTGTCGGTGCGGCTCGCTTCGTCCAGCAGCAGCGCATCGCAGCGCACGTTGGACTTCACATTGGTCGCGCCCTTTTGCACCTTCAGCAGCCCGCGATAGCTGGAGCGGCCGCTGCCCTTCGAGATGGACTTCGAAACGATCTGCGACGACGTATTTGGCGCGACATGCACCACCTTGCCGCCCGCGTCCTGGTGCTGACCATCGCTGGCAAACGCCACCGAGAGCACCTCGCCACGCGCGTGCTGGCCCATCAGCCACACCGCCGGATACTTCATGGTCACTTTCGAGCCAAGATTCCCGTCTACCCATTCCATCGTCGCATCGCGATAGGCGGCGGCGCGTTTCGTCACCAGATTGTAGACGTTCTTCGACCAGTTCTGGATGGTGGTGTATCGTACCCGCGCATTCTTGTGGATGATGATCTCGACGACGGCGCTGTGGAGGCTGTCGGACGTGTACGTTGGCGCCGTGCAGCCCTCTACATAGTGTACGTAGCTGTCTTCGTCGGCGATGATAAGCGTCCGCTCGAACTGCCCCATATTGCGGGCGTTGATGCGGAAGTAAGCCTGTAGCGGAATCTCGACGCGCACACCCTTCGGGATGTAGATGAAGCTGCCACCGCTCCAGACAGCGCTATTGAGCGCGGAGAACTTGTTATCGTTCGGCGGAATCACCGTCGCGAAATACTTGCGGAAGAGATCCTCGTGCTCGCGCAGGCCGGTGTTCGGGTCCACAAAGATGACACCCTGGCGCTCGAGATCTTCGCGCACCTTGTGATAGATCACCTCAGACTCGTACTGTGCGCCGACGCCAGCCAGATACTTGCGCTCCGCCTCGGGAATGCCCAACTTTTCGAACGTGTCCTTGATCTCTTCGGGCAGATCGTCCCATGTGGCGCCTGCCTGCTCGGTCGGCTTGACGTAGTAATAGATATCGTCGAAGTCGATCCCGCTCAGGTCGCCGCCCCAGGTTGGCATCGGCCGCTTGAGGAAGAGATCCAGACTCTTATGGCGGAAGTCACGCATCCACTGCGGCTCGCCCTTGAGCTGGCTAATCTCCTCGACGATTTCGTGCGACAAGCCCTTGCGCGATTTGAAGACGTAATTCTCAGGCTTGCTGAAGCCCCACTTGTATTGTTCGAGGTCGTTGCCGACAATGGTATCTGTTGCCACTATTCTGCCTCCACTAGGGTGGAATACTGCGGGCCTTGAAGTATCTGGTCCGACGGATGATCGGGCATCACCAGTGTGAATCGCGCACTCAATGCGCGACGGTTCATAATCCTGACTAACCTGCTAGGATATAGTATGCCACGTGGAGACCAATATGGTCAAGAGAGCATTCCGCGCGGCATACTACGCAACAGGTTGCCTGCTGATAAGCAGTTTAGCGTGCACGGATACCACATTTTCAGCGCGAAAGGACCAGGACCCATGGACGACGCGATCAAGAAGGAGGCGTTACGCCTTTTCACCTATGGGCTGTACGCCATCACGCTCGGCGACGACCAGCAGCGCAACGCATTCACCGCGAACTGGGTTTCGCAGGTCTCGTTCGACCCACCGCTGCTGATGCTCTCGATCGAGAACGACTCCGTCTCGCTGCCGATCATACGGCGTACGGGGCTCTTCGCCGTCAATATGTATTCCGCGGATCAACGCGAACTTGCGGGGCAGTTGGGAAAATCGCTGGCCAAGCACCCAGGCAAGCTCGATAACCTGTCGTTTGGCGTCGGCGAGACGGGGTGTCCGGTGCTGCTGGAGTGCGCGGCGTCGGTAGAATGCCGTGTGCAGGGCGAGATGCCTGCGGGCGACTCGACGCTCTTGCTGGCGCAGGTGGTCGGCGCGACCGTGCGGCGACGCGATGAGCCGCTGACCATGCTGGCGGCTGGATTCAAGCACGCTGGCTGAAACGAATTTGCCCCAAGCGCTCCACGTGGAAACGCGAGACGGCCACGCAACTTGGCGTCGCATGACCGTCATTTCCAGAGTGCCACGAGTGGTTTTGACTATGGCAACGGGATCAAGGGGCTCTACGCTTCTGCTGACTCTTCCGCCTCGGCGGTCGCTGTTGTCGCTGCGGGAGTAGTTTGCTGTTGAGTGACATCGTCAGTGACATCGTCAGTGACATCGTCATCCGCCGCGTTACTCGCAGGCGCTGGACCGTGGCTGTTCTTGCGCGAGCGAGCAACAGGCGCGGCCTTTTTGGGAGGCTCCCAGCCGGGCGCTCGCGACACGATCATCGACATGATCTTGCCCTCCATCAGCGGCGGGCGCTCGATCACGGCAATGCTCTTCAGGCCAGCGATAATCTTTTCGAGTAGCAGGCGACCGATCTCCGGGTGGGCCAGTTCGCGTCCGCGGAACCGTACCCCAACCTTGACCTTATCGCCTTCGCTCAGAAATTCCTCGATCTTGCGCGCCTTCACCGAAAGATCATGGTCGTCGGTTCGCGGACTCAGCCGGATTTCCTTCAACTCCGAGATCTTCTGATGTTTACGAGCCTCATTCTCTTTCTTTGACTGCTCGTACTTGAACCGCCCATAGTCCATGATCTTGCAGACTGGCGGCACCGCCATCGGCGACACCTCAACGAGATCCAGTCCGCGCTCACGCGCCAGCGACAGCGCCTGACCCGACGTCATAACGCCGACCATCTGCCCTTCTTCATCGATCACCCGCACCTCGCGCGCACGAATCCGCTCGTTGACCCGTGTCTCACGTGCGCGATTGTCTCCCCGGAAATCCCTGTTGATAGCCAAAAAACCAACACCTCCAGTACTCCGACTCGCACGTCACTGGCCCGCTATTCGCCCAGAGTTTCGCCGCCTATCACGCGCCATTGCTAGCCGTGTCGGCGCGGACTTGAGGATACGCGGGTCGCTTCTCCATAAATCGCGCGATAATCTGATCTAGTGTAGCACATGCGCATGAAATACAGCAAGCGAAACAAAGCTTCCTCTAATCGGGCGTGATAGGCTTGACTGCGGGATTCACACAGCCGAACAGCATTCGCCGCCATCGTATTGTCACGGCGGGGGCAGGGTATGTTACAATGCCTCGGCAGAATCAGACGGACACTGTCCTCCGATATCCGCTACTGTGAGCCACATCGAGAATAGCGTCCATAATCGCTGTACTCCGACCCGGCAGGAGCTGGCATAGTGTCCGAAGCATCCTGCGCACGGTGCGGGCACCGCCTGCCGCCTGATGCGCTTTTTTGTCCCGGGTGTGGCGCACCTGTAGTTTCACAGGCCGCGGGTGGCCAGAACTTGCACAAACCTGGCCAGATCCCTCCTGGGACCCTGCTGCGCCAACGCTATTTCATCGATCGCAAGTTGGCGCAGGGCGGCCACAGTGCCGTCTATCTCGCCCGCGACACCTACGATGGTGGAACAGCCGTCGCGCTCAAAGAGATGCGCGAGACACAACGAACCACCGAAGAGCGCGATACTGCCATCAACAGCTTCATGCGCGAAGAACGCATGCTGGCGGCGCTGCAACATCCCGCACTGGCGCGCGTGCTCGACATCTTCGTCGAGGATGGCCACCACTACTTGGTGATGGAGTATGTCCCCGGTTGCACACTCGAAGACGAGATGATGGCACTGCAACATCCCGTCGAATGGGCGCGCGTTGTGGCGTGGGGGATCGCTCTCTGCGATGTGCTGGCGTATCTACACCACCAGCAACCACCCATTGTCTACCGTGATCTCAAGCCGCCCAATGTCATGCTGACACCAGATGGCCACCTCAAGTTGATCGATTTCGGCATCGCGCGCTGGTTCTACTCGGCGAATTCACGCGACACGACACAACTTGGCACTGACGGCTACGCTCCCCCGGAGCAGTACTCTGGCCGCTCGGAGCCGCGGTCGGATTTGTATGCGCTTGGAGCATCGCTTTACCACCTCTTGACTGGCCGCGTGCCCGAGTCAGCGCCGCAACGCATGAACGGCCAGCCACTGACGCCCATTCGCGTTCACGCTCCGCAGGTGCCTGAGATTGTCGAGCGCGTTGTGCAGCAGGCGCTGAACCTTACGTCCGCCGATCGCTTTGTCTCGGCCGAGAAGATGCGCGAGGCGCTGGAAGCTGCCATACGTCCCGATCGTCCATTGTCGGGGTCGTCCAGCGGGAGGCACCCGATTCCAACGCGCATCCCCGATACAGTGCCCAGATATCCACGCTCGCCAACTGGCGCACCACCGGTCCGCACAACGGCTGGGCCTGCGAACGGCAACAGCGGCGGCACGCCCAAAGGCACAGTGCCACCGAGGCTGTCGGTGCGCCCGCTCCGTCTGGACGCCGGATATATCGCTGAGGGCGGATCAGTGACGCTAACACTCGAAATCTCCAATCGCGGTCAGGGCACGCTGAAGGGCACTGTCGAGACGAACATCGATTGTCTCAAGGCCTCGCCAAAGAAGATCGATAGCACGACGGACAATTTGCAGATTACGATTGACGCTACCGGACTGCGTTCTGGCCAGTATGTCTGTCATCTGGCGGTGCGTACCAACGGCGGTGATCAAACAGTGCCGATTCGCTTTGCCGTCTCGTCACCAGACGACGATGCCTCAGGCGCATACGGCTGGGATGGTTAGCAGGATGAGCGCTGAACAGGGAGGATGTCATGGCCGAGCTACCGCGGGCAACGATTGGCGTCATTGGCGGCAGCGGACTCTATCAGATGGATGGCCTGGCCGAGGTGCGCGAGGTGCGTGTCGAGACGCCGTTCGGCGACCCTAGCGATGCCATCACCGTCGGAAAGCTGGGTGACGTTTCGCTGGCGTTTCTGCCACGGCATGGGCGTGGCCATCGCCTCAACCCGACGGAGGTACCCTCTCGCGCCAACATCTGGGCACTCAAACGGCTCGGCGTGCAGTGGGTGCTCTCGGTCAGCGCCGTCGGCAGCCTGCGCGAGGACTACGCCCCGCTCCATCTTGTGCTGCCCGACCAGATATTTGACCGCACGAAGCTGCGGCCAGGTACCTTCTTCGAGGGCGGCATAGTCGTGCATGCCTCGTTCGCCGATCCGTTCTGTCCACACCTGAGCGACGTCCTCTGGGAGACGATGTCGTCACTTGAGGACGTGACCTGTCATCGTGGCGGCACATACGTCTGTATGGAAGGTCCACTGTTCTCGACCAGGGCGGAGTCGCGCATCTATCGCCAGCTTGGCTGCGACCTGATCGGCATGACGGCGCTGCCGGAAGCGAAGCTCGCGCGCGAGGCTGAACTGTGCTACGCGACGATTGCCTGTGTCACCGACTACGACGCCTGGCACGAAAGCGAGCAGCCTGTGACCGTGGAGATGGTGATCGCCAATCTGCAGAAGAACGTCGCCAATGCCCAGCGCATCATCCGTACCGTCGCCACCCAACTTCCCAGCGACCGCTCGTCGTCGCCCTGCACGTGTGCAAGCGCGCTCAACAATGCCATCATCACGGACCCAACAGCCATTCCCGGCGAGGTCCGCGAACGCTACGCGCTGCTGCTGGAGAAATATTTGGCGGGGTAACTGGTCAATCCTCGGTAGTATATGGCTAGCATGTCACTGGCAAAGGACGCGGCGTATCCTGCCAGCGCGATTCCCTGTTGGCCGGAGCCGCCCGGAATTCGGAGCGCACGATGAACGCTCCCCTGCGCTGGACAGCCATGCTAGCATACGCTTCAAGGCGGCACGCATCGTATGCTAACCAGGGAGAATCGCCAACTATGAGCGCAACGGCGCCAACGCTTCGCCGCGTTTTGCACTTCCGCACCATCGTCTCGACCAGCACCGGCCTGGCATACGCCGCGATCAGTCTGCTGGCGTGCGTGCAGGTGGCTACCTATATGGCAGGTGATTCCGCGTGGATCGCGCTGCTGATCGCGGGAGCGTTGGCTCTGCTCGCCGCGCTCTGCTTCTCCGAGCTGAATGCGCTCTATCCGTCGGCGGCGGCCATACGCCAATATCTGCGCGCTGCCTTCAACGAGAAGACGTCGCTCACTATCTCATTCGCCTATGTCCTTACCATCGTCGCGGTGATCGCCGCCGATAGCTACGTGGTGGGCAGCGCCGTCAGTTTTGTCTTTCCGCAGACGCCCGCGATCCTCTGGATTCTGCTGATACTGGCGTTTGCGGCGGGCGCGAACCTCTTCGGCATTCGCATCGCAGGACTGCTGCAAGACATCACCACCTATACGCTGCTCGTCTCGCTCGCCATCATCTCGATACTCGCGCTGTCTCATCATGGCTTCACCCTGCATCGGCCGCTGGCGGGCCTGGGAAATCCCGGCAACCTGCTCAATGCCGTCGCCGTCGGCGTCTTTGTCTTCTCTGCCTTTGAATGGGTGACGCCCCTCTCCGAAGAGATGACTGATACCCGGCTGATTCCTCGCGGCATGTTCGTGGCGCTGGGCCTGCTCTTTGTCTCCTATGCACTCTTCACCCTGGCGGCGACCAATCTCGTCGGCATCGGCGCGCTCAACGATAGTCCGGTGCCACAGATGCTGTTGGGGCGCGCCGCGCTCGGCCAACTGGGCGTCATCTGGATGTTAATCGCGACACTCTTCACCGGAGTCATGACCTTCAATGGCGGGTTTGCCACCGCGTCGCGGTTTTTGTATGCCGCCGCGCGCGAGGCCACACTGCCGCCAGTCTTCGCACGACTCAATATGGCGCGCGCCGTGCCGTGGGTGACGGTGCTGCTGCTGGCTGGCGCCTCGGCGGTGGTTGCGGTGATCATCGACATGACCCGCGAGTTCACCGTCCTGATTCTCGTCGGAGCCGTCCTGGAGGCGTTGATCTATGCCGCGGCTGGTCTCTGCGTGATCCAGCTTCGCCGCCGTCAGCCGACCAGCGAGCGCTCGTTTCGCATCCAGCTCGGCTGGACGATACCGATTCTAACTGCGGTCATCTTCGGGCTGCTGGGCATTGCCGCCGCCATTTCGCCGACACCGCTGCCGCTACTCATCACGGGCGCCGTGTTTATCGTCTCGTTTGCCTACGTGCAGTTCATCGTGCCACGGCTCAAAGCCGCGGAGGAGGCGCGCCGACTGGCACGGGGCCGACGGCGTCCACCGCGGCGCCCGGCGCTAAGCACCGACACCGAGAGCGGGACGAAGGGTGCAACCGATGCCGAAGCCAGTCCGGCGCAGGGATAGTCACTGTCCAAGAAGCCGTCGTTTCAGAAAGAAGCCATCATGCCTATCGCACGAATTCGCGTGCGCGTGCCGTTTGTCGATGTCGATAGCAGCATGCGCATCCACTACACGGGCTTTTTCCGCTACATGGAGGTTGCCGAGCACGCGCTGATGCGCTCAATCGGTTTTCCCTACGCCACATCGCTGCAATCGCTGGCGTTTCCGCGGGTGCATCTGGAGTGCGACTTTCAGGGCGCGATTCGCTACGACGACGAGTTAGACGTCACAGCACGGGTTGATCGCGTGGGCAACAGCTCGTGGACGGTGGCTTTCGCGGCGCACGCTCCCAACTCGACTCAGACGCTCGCGACGGGGAAGATGACTATCGTAGCGATGGACCCCATCGCCGAACGCGCCACCGCACTTCCAGACGAGCTACGCGCCGCACTGGCCGGAATCGAGGCTTGATGTGGCGATCAGTGCGGCGTTCGGTGCGGCGTCCAGTGTGGCGTTCAGTGCGCAGTTGGGCCAGTGAGGTCGAGCGCGCCTCGGCAGCAAGCGCTCACGCGTCAAACGCTGCCACACCGCCCAAACAAAGGGTCTTCACGCCGACGATTTGCTAAAGGCGAGGGGATATTCGGTGTTAGGATGGATCCGGACTTCGCGAGAACCCCTGGTAGCGTAATCGGAAGGTCACACCCCAACAGAGGTAGAGCGGCAGACCCAGATGGTTAGTATGCCGCGCATCATATGCAGTCGCCCATCGGCTCACACGCTGCCCTACGCGCTGAGTAGGCGGGAAGGCAAGAAAGGGGTAGGCTGACTTGCTCATGCCCCCATAGCCGGAGATCGCCTCGACAGTAAAGCTTTTCGCAATCGTGTACAGCGTCTTGCGTGTGAATGGCCATTCCCAGGAACGGTCGGTCTGGAATGGGCGGTAGACTGCGCGGGCATAACGATTGAATGGCTCAGTTGCGAGTGGGTCAAAGGTGATCACGAGACCACCAGGACGCAGCACTCGCTGGATCTCGCGCAACACCACGGAGATATCCTGGAAGTGGTGGAGGACTGAGCGTGCGTAGACCAGATCGAAGCTATGATCAGGGTAATCATTCGCGAGGAAGTCCTGTGCGACGGCCTGTGCATGTGGGGCAAGCCCTCGCTCGGTGAGCTTGTCATTGAGTTCGGCAATTGCCTGCTCCGAAAGATCGACACCCGTATAGCGCTCGGCGCGTTCGGCAATCCAGAGGGATAGGGGATTGCCAGAAAAGCAGCCCAGATCGAGCACATGGGCGCCTGGGAGCTCGGGCGTTAACCACGTCCGGTGCAGCTCCTCCAACTGCGCATCGGTCCCGGTCTGGGCACGTAACTGCATGACTGTGTGACGCAGCGCTGACCACCAGTTTGTCGTGGTGTTGGCCGCCCGCTCCTGATGTCGCGTTCCCGCACGGCTGGCATCGAAACGCGATTCATAGAAGTCCTTCTGCTGCCGATTAATGGTGAGCATGTGCGCGCGAGTATCGTCGTTCACCGCGCTATTTCCTGCCTTTTTCATTGCTGGCGTGCCTCATCCCTTCCAGGGCCGCTGTCACATCCTTTATCGCTTACAACGCTGATGCGGCATGGCACCAGTGTAGCATGACCTGAATGGATGGACTACTCCGGAGGCGTTCACAGTAAAAGCGTACTTTTCCAACAATGGCGAGGAGTTGTGTTGTGTTACAGAAGACTAGGCGGCGTATTCGACCCACGTTCTGCACTCTCTCATGGCTCCGATGCCGCAGCAGCCGCATGCTTATTCAACAATCGCCGCTCAAATGCTCTCCGGTCATTTTGACAGCGTGCGCGGACCAGCGTACAATGCGGGTAGCCACGTGTATCGCCAGGAACAGCAGTGAGCAGGCTCATGGTCAGGTCGCAACAACCAGAGGCTATCCCTACTTCACCGCTTCCAACACGGCTCAGCAAATTGCTCGCGATGCCGCTGCTCTACAAGGTGCTCCTCGCGAACAGTCTGGTGATCCTGCTGGGAGCGACTCTCGGCACCTATCTGGCGACTCTCCTCAAGGACACTAACAGCCTGGTCGTCCTCGTCAGTTTTATTCTTCTCGGTCTCATTGTCAGTGTGGTCATCAACTACGCGCTGCTCAAGTTCGCGCTGAGCCCACTTACCCGGCTGCGCGAGACAATGGAGCAGGTGCAGGCGGGCGACATGACCCCCAAAGCGCCCGTCACCGGATTCGATCCCGATGCTGACTCGCTGGCGCAGACGTTTAACACCATGCTGGCAGCCATCGACGATCTGTCGAAGACGCGCGCCATCCAGATTCTGCACGCGCAGGAGCAGGAGCGCAAACGCATCGCGCGCGAGCTACACGACGAAACCAGCCAGGTGTTGACCTCCCTCCTCATCAGCCTTGCCATGCTCGAAGAATCGCTCACATCGGATACGGGGCGGTCACGCATCGCCGACACCCGAGCGCTGGCGCATCAGACGCTGCGGGCGGTGCGCAACTTGAGCATCGACCTGCGTCCAAGCGCTCTGGACGATCTGGGGCTGTTGCCAGCGCTGCGCTGGTACATCAAGGAGTATCAGCAGAAATGCGCCATCGAAGTCGATTTTTCCGCAACTGGATTGAAGGAGCGTCTGCCTGCTGAGATGGAAACGGCGATATATCGTATTATTCAAGAGTCGTTGACCAATACCGCGAAGCATGCGCACGCCCGCAAGGCTCGCGTGACGCTGGTAGAATGCGATGCGGTCATCACCGTCAGCGTCGCGGACGATGGCGCCGGGTTCGATGCACCAGCGGTTCTGCGGACGCCGTGGCAGGATCGGGGACTTGGCCTTGGCGGCATGATGGAGCGGGCATCGCTGCTGAACGGCTCGATTGACATCGACTCGAAACCGCATCACGGCACGACCATTAATGTACGGATTCCGGTAAGTCGCGCGCCACGGCTGGATGAACCCGTGTCGCCGTTGCATCCTGAGTCCCATGTCATCGGTTTGTAGATGTGGTGATGGAAACTGTACAGGTGAAACACAAGCATGAATGCCGACAGCATGAACATGATTCCCGAGACAACCGAATCTGAAGAAACTACAACCCCGCGAGCCAGTCATGAGCCGATTCGCGTGCTGCTGGCAGACGACCACACCATCTTGCGCGCGGGCCTGCGTATGATGCTCAGTGTGCAGCCAGATTTGGAAATCGTAGGCGAGGCGAGCGACGGGCGGCAGGCAATCGTGGAGGCGCAGCGGCTCCAGCCCGATGTCATCCTGATGGACATCACGATGCCAGAGCTCAATGGTATCGAGGCGACACGCCAGGTCAAGAAGCTGCTGCCAGAGACGCGCGTGCTGGTGCTGACGATGCACGAGAACGAGGAGTATCTCTTTCAGGTGCTTCGCGCTGGCGCCTCAGGCTATATCCTCAAAGAGGCCGCAGATACCGAACTGATTTCGGCCATCCGGTCAGTGCACGCGGGACGCTTCTATCTCGCGCCGCCCGCCCAGGCGATGATGGTGGGCGACTACATGCAGCGGGTGCGCGCAGGCGAAGAACGCGACAGCTACAGTGGGCTGACCGAACGCGAGCGCGAGATCCTCAAACTGGTGGCCGAAGGATACACCAACAATCAGATTGGCGAGCGGCTCTTTATCAGCCCCAAGACGGTCGATACCCACCGCACGCACGTGATGGACAAGCTCAACCTGCATAGTCGCGCCGAACTGGTGAAATACGCGATGCGACGCGGGCTGCTCGAAGGCTAGCCCTACTGTATCAGGCTATCGGGGTTCTCCAGGCCTGAGACGAGCGCGCCCATGAACTGCGCCGCCGTCGCGCCATCCACGATGCGATGGTCGCAAGCGATCGATATCCATGCGCCGGGACGCGCCAGCACCTGTTCGCCGACGACGGTGGGCCGCAGCTTGATCGCGCCGAATCCGACCACGCACGCCTCAGGCGCGTTGATGAGCGGAGCGCCGGTATCTACTGGACCCGCGGCCCCAACGTTGGTGATGGTGATGCTGCCCCCCGTCATCGAGCGCACATCCAGTTTGCCCGCCCGCGCCAGTGGCACCAGTCGCTCGATTTCCGCCGCGATCTCGCCGAAGCTCATCGCATGGGCGTTGTGGATCACCGGAACGACGAGGCCTCGTTCGGTATCAGTCGCGATGCCCACGGAGATGCTCCGCTTGACGACGATGGCGTTGCCCTCTTCATCCCAGCGCGAGTTCATAATCGGATGCACCTGAACCGCCGCAACCAGTGCCCGCACGAAAAATGGTAGGAAAGTCAGCCGCTGGCCAGCGAACGGGCCGCCCTCGCCGCGCAGGCGGTCGCGCAATGCACTGAGGTTCGTCGCGTCAAAGAGGCTATACTCCACAAAGTGCGGGATGGTCGTCGCCGACTTCATCATCTTGGCGGCAATGGCCTTGCGCAGCCCCACTGTGCTGATGCGCTCCTCATCTTCGGCTGTCGTCGTTGGTTGGGGAGCCGCCACCGCCACAGGCCCAGCAACGGATTCCAGATCTTCGACGCGAATGCGCCCACCGGGTCCAGTGCCACGGATGGCGGCCAGATCGATACCACGTTCCTGGGCGATTTTACGCACCAGCGGGCTCGCCTTGCTCTCGCGCTCGACGCCAGGAACCGCCGTCGCTTCTGGCGGGGGCGTCACTGTGACAGCCGAAGCGCCTCCATGGTCCACGCCGCGCCGCCGCCGCGAGAACGTTTGTGGCGGGCCACCAGCGCCGTAGCCCACCAATACCGGCGGATGTTCTTCGTCACTCGTCGCGGGCGCCGGAGATGTCCTGGGCTGTTCGATGGTGATCAGTGGCGCGCCCACCAGCACCATATCACCCGGCTGCGCGTGCAGCACTCGCACCGTTCCCGCGAAAGGCGACGGAATGTCTACCAGCGCCTTGGCGGTCTCCACCTGGCAGATAGGCTGGTTGAGCTGGACTATATCGCCCACATCCACCAGCCACTGCACCACCTGCGCCTCTTCCAGACCCTCTCCAAGATCGGGAAGCAGAAACTGACTCATCGGCATCTACACTTTCTCGTTGGGACAGTCGTTTGCGCGCTCCTGTTAGTATTCCCGAGTCCGGTCAACCGCCTCGAGAATACGGTCGGCGTCAGGCAGAAAGAGCTTCTCGAAACGCGATGGCGGATACGGAATCGTCGCATTGCCGACGCGCTCGATAGGCGCCTCCAGCACGTCGAAGAGATCGTGCATCAACTGCGCGACAATCTCTGCACCCAGGCCCATAAACACAGGCGCTTCATGCACCACCACCGCCCGGCGCGTTTTGCGCACGGAAGCCGCCAGCGTGTCCATATCGAGCGGCGAGAGGCTGCGTAGATCGACGACTTCGAGCGAGACGCCCTCCGACTCGCCCTGTTCCGCTGCCAGCAGTGCCGTCTGCACAGTTGGCCCGTAGGCAATCAGCGTCGCGTCGCGTCCCTCGCGCACGACCTGCGCGCGATCTAGTGGCAACGGAGGCGCCGGTATATCAATGTCCTGGCGCATCCAATAGCGTGCCTTCGGCTCCAGGAAGATCACCGGATCGGGGTCCTTGATCGCGCCCAGCAGCAGGCCATATGCGTCGGCAGGCGTCGAGGGCGTGACCACTTTCAGCCCGGCAGTGTGCGCGTAATACGTCTCCGGGCTTTCTGAATGCTGCTCGATCGCGCCGATATTGCCGCCATAGGGGATGCGGATCACCAGTTGCATGTTGACCGCGCCACCGGTGCGCGTATGATACTTGGCGATGTTGCTCGTCACCTGCTGGAATGAGGGATACGAGAACGCGTCGAACTGCATCTCGGCGACGGGGCGGAATCCCTTCATCGCCATGCCCAGCGCCAGCGCCGCAATCGTTGCCTCGGCCAGCGGCGTATTGAAGACACGCTCGCGCCCGAACTCCTCCTGGAGCCCGTCGGTCACGCGGAAGACGCCGCCGAGATTGCCGACATCCTCGCCAAACATGACCACGCGGCTATCGCTCTGGAGGGCATCGTGCAGCGCCAGATTGAGCGCCTTGCCCAGCGTCACTCCAGTCATTCGGCGCCTCCCTGTTCCAGCGACGAGGTGAATTCATCGCGCTCGCGCATGAGCGACGCTGGCGGATTGGCAAAGACGAGATCGAAGACGCTTTCTGGATGTGGCGGTCTGGCCGCGACCAATGTCTGCCGCATCGCGCTGGCTCGTTCCTCAGCCTCCTGCGCAACTGCAACCGCAAACGTGTCGTCATAAGCATTGCGCTGGCGCAGCCGCTCGGCGCATCGCTCGATTGGGTCTTTATCGCTACCCTTCCAGGGATCGAGGTCAGCATCAGTGCGGTAGCGGGTTGGATCATCAGAGGTCGTGTGCGCCTGCAGCCGATATGCGACGGATTCGACCAGCACGGGACCGTGTCCCTGACGCGCATGCTGAGCGGCGGCTCGCACGACGGCGTAAACCGTCAGCACGTCGGTGCCATCCACTCGCACGCCGGGGAAGCCATAGCCCGCGGCACGGTCGACGATGCGGCCCGCAATCTGCTCCTCGACTGGCACCGAGATGGCCCACTGGTTGTTTTCGCACAGAAAGACCACCGGCGCCTGAAACACCCCCGCGAAGTTCATCGCCTCGTGCCAGTCGCCGGTGGATGTCGCGCCCTCGCCGAATCCGACCAACACGGCGGTCTGCTCGTGATCGAACTTGCAGCCGACGGCGAACCCGACGGCATGGGGAACCTGCGTGCCGACAGGTATGATAAACGGCGCGAACCGATACTCGTAGGGATTCCACGCGCCGTGCGTCAGGCCGCGGAAGATGGTGAGGATATTTCCCGGATCGATGCCGCGACAGACCGCCATGGCGAAATCGCGGTAGTACGGGAATATCCAGTCGGTAGATTCCATCGCCAGCGCCGCGCCCACCTGCGCCGCCTCGTGGCCGACGTAAGGCCCCCACAGGCCAAGCTCGCCCTGCCGCTGGAGATTCAGCCCTTCCTGGTCGAGTCGCCGGCAGATGACCATCATGCGATAGAGCTCGCGAAGCTGGTCGTCGCTCACGGCGGCATCACGCTCGGCCTCAGGCGTCAGAAGTCCGTGCGCGTCAACCAGCGAGCCGATAGAATTGTCATCGCCTTCCCGCGCCTGTGGATGCGTGTGTAGCGCCTTGGCCATACTCATCTCCTCCTGCATCTATCGCAAAAGAACAGCGTGTACCCGTCATTGCGGTGTGGCATCAACTGAAGCCGGACGACCCGCCTCCGCCGCCACCTCCACCTCCGCCGCCACCTCCACCAAATCCCCCGCCACCGCCGAAGCCGCTCCCCCCGGTCCAGGGGCCGCCACCGTTCGTCCAAGGGCCACGATACCACGGCCCGCCCCGGTTTATTCCGTTGCTACCGCCGAATCCCCAGCCGCCGCCACGCGCGATACCAGACACAGCAATGAGGATCAAAACAAATGGAATCGTGCAGACACCCAGGCACGGACCGAAAATGTCGCCCGGAATGACTGATGGCGAGGTGGCCGTTCCTGTGCCTGGATTATACGGGCTGGGATTGTAGGAGCCGGGGTCGGTCGTTGGCTGGCTGGGTCCGAGCGTTGTCGGCAGCGTCGGCGGCGTATCACCAGTTTGCCACGCGGGTCGCGGCAGATTCGCGTCGAGTTGGGTGCGCGGGAAAGCGACCTCAACTTCCATAGGCACATTCGATGTGAGATTCTTGCCCGTCACAACCACTGTCTTTGTGTCCGGAGTCGCGGTTTGGAGCGCGCCATCCGAGTCGGACGTGTTGACCGCGAGATCCTTGGCGGCGGCCGCGGCAGGCAACGTTACTCGCACCTCGGCGGCGCTGACTGGAAAGCTGTTCGTGCTGCCGCCATCGAGGAAGTGCCAGTCGAGCCACGCCTGCGTCGTTCCGACGCCGAGCGCGCCAGCGACGGTGTACTGGATGTCGAACGTGCGCGTCGCGTCGGTCGTGGGTGGGTAGTCCCACGCCACCTGCAACATCGGGTTGCCGGACACATCGGTCGTTTCGCTGGCTTGCTGGTTTGTCACATGCTCCCCAGCAATCTTGCCAAATACTATGCCTGACGTCTTAGCCAGATACAGGGCGAGAAACGCGTGATGGAATGGCCCACCAGTAAAACGCACCTGCCAGTGTTCGGTGATGACTATCGTGCCATCGTGCCGAATCTGCACCGCATAGTTGCGCTGCTCGTAGGTGACGCTGCCAGCGGCATGGGCGGTGCCAGAGAACATCACCATACATAGCAACGCGATGCTCAGTCCCCAGACCGCCAGCGCCACGCGGGAAAAACGCAATATCCCTGGCCGCCTTGCGGACTTTCCCGTCGGCATCGTGCGAACATCCTCTCATAGCGCCGTCGTCGCAGCCAGCTTAATCGGCAGTATCTTCCACCAGGCCGCCCGCCTCGCGCATCTCGTCTGTAACGGGCGCAATCGCTGTCTCGGCGCAGTGGCGAAGGTCCATCTCTTCGAGCACTTTCTTCTTGCCGAGCACATGCTTCACCAGCACAAAGGCTCGCGCAAGTTGGTCGGACGTGAGATCATAGCCCAGTTCTTTCAGTTGGGCGTTGAGCGCGGCGCGGCCGGAGAGCTTGCCGACGTACATCCGCCGCTCAGAGGCAGGCAGGCCAATGTCTTCAGGACGCATAATCTCGTACGTGCGCGAGTCTTTGAGCACGCCATCCTGATGGACGCCGCCACCATGTGCGAACGCGTTGGCGCCGACGATAGCCTTCGTCCACTGGGGCTGCATGCCGGAAAGCCGGGCGATCAGGCGGCTGGTCGGGACAATCCTGGTCGTGTCGACACGCACATCGAGATCGAGATCCTGGCGACGGGTGCGAATCGCCATCACCACTTCCTCAGTAGCCGCGTTGCCTGCCCGCTCGCCGAGGCCGTTGAAGCACGTATCTACTCGCTCGGCGCCATGCATAAGCGCCGTCAGCGCGTTGGCGACTGCCAGGCCGAGATCGTCGTGACAGTGGGCCGAGATACGGACATCCGGAAACTCGCGGCGCACATCGTCCACCAGCTCGCCGAACTCCCACGGCAGCGCGAATCCCACCGTATCGCAGAGCGCGACGTAGCGCACGCCCTCTTTCATCACCGCCTCGACCACTTCGAGGATAAAGTCGTGTTCGGTGCGGGTGGTGTCCTCCAGGGCGAAGTCGACATTCGGCGTGTATTGGCGGCCACGCGCCACCGCCGTCCGCGCCAGCTCTAACACCTCCGCGCGCGACTTGCCAAGCTTGGCCTCGCGGTGGAGCGGCGATGTGCTGATAAACGGGTGAATCGAACTCTTTTCGGCATCCTTGACGGCTTCCCAGGCGCGGTCGATGTCGCCAGGGAACGAGCGCGCGATCGAGCAGATCTCGGCGTTGTGCACGTTGCGCGCAATCAGGCGAATCGCCTCGAACTCCGGCTCGCCCGAGATGGCGAATCCGCAGTCGAGAGTGTCGAATCCCATCTCCGCCAGCGCCCGCGCAATTTCGAGCTTCTCTTCGGCAAAGTAGTTGATGCCAGGCGTCTGCTCGCCATCGCGCAGAGTGGTCTCAAAGAACTTAATGATGCGTGGCATATCAAACCTCCTGATGACCGGAGGAGACGCGCTGTCCCCTCCGGCGAGGTGCGGCCATGAACCTGAGGGAGGTTACTCCAGCCAGCTGAAGGGATACTTCGGATCGTCCATCGCTTCGGCGGCGCGGCCAAGCTTGAGCGGGCGGAACGTGTCTACCATCACTGCCAGTTCCTCGGTGCGCTCAGCGCCCAGACTATTCTCGACCGTGCCCGGATGCGGCCCATGTGGAATGCCACGGGGGTGCAGGGTGATCGAACTGACCTCGACGCCTTTGCGACTGCTGAAATTGCCGCTGACGTAGTAGATCATCTCATCAGAGTCAATGTTGCTGTGATTGTACGGCACCGGCACCGCTTCAGGATGGTAGTCCAGTTTGCGCGGGCAGAACGAGCAGACGACGAAGTTCGGCCCTTCGAAGGTCTGATGCACTGGCGGCGGCTGATGCACACGCCCGGTAATCGGCTCGAAATCGTGGATGCTGAAGGCGTAGGGATAGAGGAAGCCATCCCAGCCGACGACATCCAGCGGATGAAAGTCGAAGGTATAGGTCATCACCTCGTCATTGACCCGCACCCTCACGTCGAATTCGCCACGCTCCTCGTGCACAGGCAACGCAGTTGGCGGGCGCAGATCACGCTCGCAATACGGCGAGTGTTCGAGCAGTTGGCCGAACTCATTCCGATATCGCTTCGGCGGCTGAATCGCGCCGCCATAGGCCTCAACTACCAAGAATCGCTGCGCATCGCTCTCGGGCTGAAGCTGCCAGGTCGTGCCGCGTGGGATGACAAGGTAGTCGCCTTCGCGATAAGGCAATGTGCCGAAGGTCGTTTCTAGCGTGCCTGTGCCCTCGTGGACGAAGAGCAACTCATCGCCCTGGGCGTTGCGATAGAAGTAGTCCATCGGCTTGGTCGGACGCGCCACCGAGATGACGCAATCGTTGTTGTACATCAGCAGGTGACGTCCCTCGATGGGATCACCTCCCACTGGTGCATCGGCGGTCTTGAGGTGGTGGTGTCGGTGCGCATCCTGTGGCCACTCGTCGCGGCAGACACTGCCATGGCGAGCGATCTTGCTCACCCGTGTCGGCGGGTGCTGATGATACAGCAGCGACTCCACGCCGCTGAACCCCTCTTCGCCAAATAGCTCCTCGGCGTAGAGCGATCCGTCGGGCTTGCGAAATTGCGTATGTCGCTTGTGGGGTATCTTCCCCATCGCGTAGTAGAACGGCATGGTGGGAGTCCCTTTCGTCTACAGATTGCCGCGCATGGCCTGCTCGCGCTCAATGGCCTCGAACAGCGCCTTGAAGTTGCCCTTGCCGAAGCCGAGCGAGCCGTGGCGCTCGATGAACTCGAAGAACACGGTCGGCCGGTCGCCGATCGGCTTGGTGAAGATCTGCAGCAGGTAGCCGTCCTCGTCGCGGTCCACCAGGATGCCGCGCTTGCGCCAATTCCTCGACCGGTTCGTCGATCTTGCCGACGCGCTGCTCCAACTCGTCATAGTAGGATGGCACGCCTTTGATGAACTCAACGCCCTGATCGCGGAGATGGCCCACCGTCTCGATAATATCGCCGGTAATCATGGCGACGTGCTGCACCCCAGGGCCGCGGTAATAGTCCAGGTACTCGTCGATCTGCGACTTCTTCTTGCCTACAGCCGGCTCATTGATAGGGAACTTGATCTTGCCGTGGCCGCCCTCCATCACCTTCGACATCAGCGCGGAATATTCGGTGCTGATGGCCTCGTCGGTGAAGTGAATCATCTGCTTGAAGCCGAGCACATCCTCGTAGAACTTCACCCAATCGTTCATCTTGCCAAGCTCAACGTTGCCGACGACATGATCGATCGCCGCCAGGCCAGCACCGTGCGCCTTTTGGGCCGCGGTCGCCTCCACTGGCTGGTAGCCCGGCAAAAAGACGCCCGCGTAATCGTCGCGCTCGACGAAGCTATGCAGTGTCTCGCCATAGGTATAGATGGCTGCGCGCTTCACCTGGCCAAAGTCATCTTTCAGTACGGTCGGCTCCATCGCGCTGCGTGCGCCACGGGCGAGAGCCTCTGTGTAGGCCTTTTCGGCATCAGGCACCGTCAGCGCCACATCTTTGACGCCGTCGCCGTGCAGCAAGACGTGCTGTGCGATGGGACTCTCCGGCGCGAGCGCGGTCGTCAACACGAAGCGAATCTTGCCCTGCTGCAAAACATAGCTGGCGCGGTCACGGACTCCCGTCTCGAGCCCGGCATAGGCCACCGGCACAAAACCAAAGGTGTTCTGGTAGAATATCGCGGACTGCCGCGCGTTGCCAACATAGAACTCGATGTGATCCCATCCCTTGATGGGCATAAAATCTTGCTCAGACATGCGATGGAAACCTCCCGTTCAAGTCTCACCGTGCCATACGCGCTTCTGCCAACGCGCAACTATCGAGCCGACAGAGCTACCGTTCAGCGATCAGGCTATCGTCGCGGGCTTGCGCCCGTGAGCACGAGCAAGGTGGAGAATGCTGACAGCGAATGTTATCGACGACAAAGGTCGAGTCTGTCAGGCAGAGAGGGAGTCGCAGACAGCCACGCCAGCGCGCGCCAGCGGATTCAAGTGCCTCAGCGGTTATCGTGTGGCGGACAATGACATTTGTTCGAACGCGATAGCAGCGCAGAGCGTCAGGCGTTTGCCGCCAGCGTGAGAAACCGCCAGAGAACGCACGCACCCGCAACTCCTTTGTTTCGGGTCCACCCACTACTGCCAGAATGGCGTGCCAGACCGCTTGGCGCGTGCCTGGCGAGCATAGGTGCCATTATAGCACGCTACGGCGGTTGTACCCTTCACATGCGCGCGAGCCTCACGCTACATTTTGTGTAGGTAGCAAATTCTCTGACGCGAAGGAGGCTCACGATGCGGCCCGATATCGTCCCTGGCGTGAAATTTCCCGACTACGAACTGACCGATCACACGCGCCAGCGGCGCAGGCTCAGCGAGTTGCAGGGCAATGACCCGATGATTCTGATCTTGTCGCGCGGCCACTTTTGTCCGAAAGACCATCAGCAGCATCTCGAACTGGCGGCATTCTACCCTAAAATCGCGGTCGCCTATACGCAAATCGTCACCATCTCAACCGACAGATGGTACGAGACCAACGAGTTTCGTTCTTCGGTCGGTGCGCAATGGACGTTCCTCTCGGATTCGGGCCGCAAGGTGCAGAAAGATCTCGACATCCAGGAATATACTGACCCCTACCACAACCCAATGATTCCGCATACGCTCGTGCTGGCGCCGGGACTTGTCATTCACAAAATCTACAATGGGTACTGGTTCTGGGGACGCCCATCCACTGAAGACCTCTGGCATGATCTCCGCGACGTGACGCGCGCCTGCCGTCCAGACTGGGACCTCGCCGCGCCAGGACTGCGCGAGAACTACGATTCTGGCGACCAGACGCAACACTGGCCGTATGTCAATCGCGAGGCGCACGCCGCCCACATCGCCAGTTTGACCCAGACACCCGATGATGAGTAGGAGAACGAGTAGACGAGTAGATAGGTACGACCCGGTTTCGTACGGCGGGCGAAGGTGTATTTCAGATATACCTTCGCCTGCTTTTGTTAACTCGCTCACAACGGCGTAGCCCGGTCGGCGCAAACATTGACGTTAACAGGCGCGCGCCCATATACTGGCGCCATACCGCGACCGCACGGAGGCAACTGCCCGAACTCAGGGGATTGGTTCGATGCTGCCGGTGGGGATGAGGGAGGCGCGGGCGAATGGGCGAGAACACGTTGGCCTCGTTGCCGATTGGCACTACCGTACATGAACGGTACGAGGTCGTGTCCATCGTCGGGCGGGGCGGATTGGGTACTGTCTATTGCGTGCGCGACATCATCTTCGGCAAGCAGAACATTTACGCCCTCAAGGAACTCGCCGATCAATCGCGTTCCGCACGCCGCCAGTTCGAGCACGAGGCGCAATGGCTTCAGGCGCTCGACCACAATCATATTCCCAAAGTGCGCGAGTATTTCGAGTGGCGGTCGCGGCTCTATCTGGTGATGGACTTTGTCGATGGCGAAAATCTGGAGCAAAAGCTCTATCGCCAGGGCGGCCAACCTCTGCCAGAAGAACAGGTGATTGCCTGGATTTTGCCCATCTGCGACGCATTACAGTACCTGCACACCCGTACGCCGTCGATTCTCCACCGCGATGTGAAACCCGCCAATATCATCGTGACGCCCGCCGGACATCCCGTGCTCGTGGATCTCGGCATCGCCAAAGAGCACCTGCCAGGCGCCAACCGCACCGCGACATTCGTGCGCAAGGCGGGCACTGAAGGCTACGCGCCGCCGGAGCAATACACCGTCGCTGGCAAGAGCGGCCCCTGGTCGGACGTCTATGCGCTTGGCGCGACGCTGTACCACTTGCTCACGAATCAGGTGCCGCCGACAGCCATCGACCGTGTGACGATGGAACCCGATCTTACGCAGCCGTCGTTCTATAACCGTTCGATCAGCCCGCAGACCAATGTGGCCATCTATCGCGCAATGGCGATGCGGCCATCCGAGCGCTATCAGACAGTAGCACAATTCGCGGCAGCTCTCTCAGGCTCAGTTGCCCCACCGGAGTCGCCGATATCGGGTCCATCGCGTGTTTCCAAGCCTTCGTCGCCCTCAGTGCCCTCATTTGGGCCGGGACCTGAAGGATATCGCGCGCCACCAACACCGCCAACGGCCACTTCGCCACGTCTCTCGCCCTCCGCGCCTGATGATCCCTCGCTGCCATTCACGCGATCAGGGCCGGGTGGGGCGCCAGGTAGCCCATATGGTGCGCCATACACGCCGCCGCGCACACCATCACAACCGCCGTCACGACATCCATCGTTCGCGGGTTCACGGCCACCGAATGCGGCCAACATGAGTGACCTGGATGTCGCTCTGCCGCCGCTTCCGCCGGAGTTGCCGTCCATCGCGGCCTCCATGCGCCAGACCATCGAGCCGTCGCCTCAAAACTCTCCTCCCGCGACCGCCGCGAGATTCGAGCGCATTCGGGCATCGGTTATTGGGGGCGACAAGTCACGCAAAGCGGCACGGAACGAGCGTGGCGTACGCTGGCCGTGGCTGACAGGAATCATTCTGGCGGTCATCCTCATCGTGGTTGGAGTCGCAACCGCGATTATATGGCCGCGCCTTGCCCCAGTCGACCGCTCGTCGCCTCAGGCATCGATCACGGGCTACTTCAACGCCCTACAGCAAGGGGATACGGGTCGCGCCTGGCAATACGTGACAGCCAGCCGCATTGACACTGGCTCGCAAGCGACATTCTCGCAGAATCTTAACTCGGACGACGCGCGTTACGGCAGGGTCATCTCGATACACATCGTCACGGTCGAGAACGATAGTGCGACCCATGCGACCGCGACGGTGCAGGCCACGCGGGCGAATGAACCCCAAAGCCCCATCGCCTACTCCATCTCGCTGAGCCAGTACGACGGCACGACATGGCTGATAGATAGCGTCACCAACCAGTAGCGCGGAGAAGCCAGCCGAGCGCCATTACGCGTCTGAATCGCCCGCTCCGTCTTCCTTCACTGCGCGAGTGGCCATCGTCTGCGCCACCTCGTCCGGGATCGCTTCGCCGCCAGCGACGGGGAGTCCCAGTAGCTCCTGCATATCAAAGGCGTTCGCGATACTGTAGTTCGAGGCGTTGTTATTGGTAATGACATGTACCTCGCTGCCTTGAAGCGCTTCGGCAATGCGCTGGATGCGCGACGCCCACGGTTCGAGTTCCTCACGCGTGTAGAGATAGTCAAAGCGGTCGCGGCTGCTCTTGAGATTCTTGCCGTACCACATCGCTCGATTACGGCCATGGAATCGCACCATCGAGAAGTGCGGATTCGTCAGCATTACAATCGGCGGCATCGATCCACTGCCAATCTGCGGCTCGTCCACCGCGACATACGCCAGTTGCGCGTCGGTCAGCGCGGCCTTGGTTTCTTGTGCGTTGGCTCCCTCGACCCAGGTGCGGTTGCGGAACTCGACGGCGATGGTTTCGTGTGGCAGCATCTCGCGCACGGTGCCCAGGTATTCCATCTGTTCGGGGCCAAAGCTAAACCACGGCGGAAACTGGAACAGAATCGCGCCAAGTTTGCTCGTCGTGCGCAGCGGCTCGAGCATCTCGCTGAATCGGGCAAATGTCTCGGCGGCGGGCGTGATGACCTCTTTGGCGTCATCGCGATGGTGCCAGGTGAGCTCGCCGTAGGCTTTGACATCGAAGACGAAATCATCTGGAGTGCGGTCGGCCCACATCGCGAAGTTGCGCGCCGGCTGGAGGCTGTAGAACGTCGAGTCCACCTCGACCACCGTGAAGAACTTTGAATAGTAGCTGATGCGGTAGGCTTTTCTATCGGCGCGATTGTACTCCTGCGGATAGAATGGCTCGTGGTCCGTCCAGCTGGCGGTGCCTACACGAATACGCGCTGTCATTTTGCCATTCCCTCTCTGCCGACGGGCTGATCTGCATGGGCCTCTCATCGGCGCTTGACGGCTGCTCCCCACACCCGGTACGATGACATTCTGGAACCCTGTGGGCGCGGTGCGCGGCATGTTACGGTGTTATCGTCCTGAGTAAGCGCACGTCTGGCCGTTTTGATGTATCATCTCAGCACATTCTTGGGACTAGCATGGAACATGCCGACAGGCGGCCAACATGCTCACGTCTTGTCATCCAGACGCTCACGACCACTGACGACCATGTACGGAAAGGTAAGCCGCGCCCATGCTCTCTGAGGGTGTGAAACGCATTGACCATGTTGCGATTGTGGTGCGCGACCTGGAGTCCGCGCTGACGTTCTATCGCGATATGCTCGGCATTGTGCCTTCACGCGTTCTGGAATTTCCCCAGGAGGGCGTTCGTATAGCATTTCTTCCGCTCGGCGGCTCAGGCGGAAGCGAGATCGAACTGCTCGAACCCAGCATTCCGGAGGGCAGTGTCGCCCGCTTCCTCGAACAACGCGGCGGCGGACTGCATCATATCTGCCTGGAGGTGCCTGATATCGACCGCGCGCTCGACGAATTGCGCGCCGCCGGGGCACGTGTCCTCGACGAGTCTCCACGCCCAACCGCCGAGGGACGCGGTATCTTCCTCCATCCCAAAGGCACGGGCGGAGTGCTGCTGGAGTTGGTGCAGCGGACCGATGGCAATCCGGAGAAGATAGACACGACACCATAATCACCTTGGCGCAACGGCATCGCACACGCCATTGGGTTGTTCGATACTTCGCACCCAGCGAGGAGTAGCAGCGACGTATGAAGACGACGAAGGAAAAGCTGGAGGAACTGCGCCAGCTCAAAGAACAGGCCAAGCTCGGCGGTGGCGAAGACCGCATCAAGGTGCAGCATCGCAAGGGCAAGCTGACGGCGCGCGAACGGCTCGATCTGCTACTCGATCCTGGCACTTTCCAGGAAACCGATATGTTCGCCACGCACCGCACCACTGATTTCGGTCTTGCCGACCAGAAGGTGCTTGGCGATGGCGTGGTCACTGGCTATGGCAAAATCGAAGGGCGGCTGGTCTACGTTTTTTCCCAGGATTTCACCGTGTTCGGAGGATCACTTTCCGAGGCGCACGCCGAAAAGATCTGCAAGGTCATGGATCTCGCGATGAAGAACGGCGCACCGGTGATCGGCCTCAACGACTCCGGCGGGGCGCGCATCCAGGAGGGCGTCGAGTCGCTCGCGGGCTACGCCGATATCTTCCTCCGCAACACACTTGCAAGTGGTGTCATCCCGCAAATATCAGCAATCATGGGGCCATGTGCAGGTGGCGCGGTCTATTCACCCGCGATCACCGATTTTGTCTTTATGGTCGAAGGGACGAGCCATATGTTCGTCACTGGCCCCAATGTGGTGAAGACTGTCACGCATGAGGACGTCAGCTTCGACGAGTTGGGCGGCGCAACCATCCATAGCGGCACGAGCGGCGTCTCCCATTTCTCGGTGCCCACCGAAGTCGAATGTCTGCGCCAGATTCGCACGCTACTCAGCTACCTGCCTTCGAACAATGTGGATGATCTTCCGATTGAGTCCACCGCAGACAGCATCACGCGCGCCGAAGAATCGCTGGACGAGATTATCCCCGACAATCCCAACAAGCCCTACGACATGAAGCTGGTACTCGAGGCCGTGGTGGACCGTGGCAGTTTCTTCGAGGTGCACGCGCAGTGGGCGCGCAACATCATCGTCGGCTTCGCCCGCATGAATGGCCGCCCCGTCGGCATCGTGGCACAGCAGCCCGCCGTGCTGGCCGGAGTGCTCGACATCGATTCGTCTGACAAGGGGGCGCGGTTCGTCCGCTTCTGCGATTGCTTCAACATTCCGATTCTCACCTTCGAGGATGTCCCTGGCTTCCTGCCGGGCATCAAGCAAGAGCACGGCGGCATCATCCGACACGGCGCGAAACTGCTGTTCGCCTACTGCGAGGCGACTGTGCCTAAGGTGACCGTCATCACACGCAAGGCGTATGGCGGCGCCTATGACGTCATGAGCAGCAAGCATGTGCGCGGCGACATCAACTACGCCTGGCCAACCGCGGAAATTGCCGTGATGGGCGTGGACGGCGCGGTCAGCATCATCTTCAAAGATGAGATCGCCAACGCCCCCGATCAAGAGGCAAGGCGGCAGGAACTGGTCGCCGAATACCAGGACAAGTTCGCCAATCCGTACATCGCCGCCGCCCGTGGCTACGTGGACGAGGTGATCGAGCCGCGCCACACGCGCGAGAAGGTCATCGTCGCGCTGGATATGCTCAAGAACAAGCGCGATACGAATCCACCGAAGAAGCACGGCAACATTCCGCTATAGGCGGACGGCGGCGTCCGGCTGGTGCGGGCACGGCTGATCGCGAATCGCTAGTGGGCGATTGTCTCGAAATGCATCATGTCTACCGGTTCGACAAAGAGTCCGGTGATATGGCCGCGGTACTCGGTGAAAAGCGGACCCTTGCGGAATACCTCGACGTGATACTCGACCGATATCCACTCGATTTCGTACATGAAAAGCTGGTCATCCTCGACAGAGCGACTCAGCCGGATGGAGCGGCAGCCCTCGGCACGCTTGAAGACGTCCATTGCCTGCGTCAGTCCCCTGGCCAGTTCGTCCGCTTTTCCTGGCTGGGCGTGGTATCGAGCAATTTCTGTTGTCATCGCAGCTCTCTCCTTTTGGAATACGGGCACGGCACTATCATGCGGGCTGGCCGACCACCCAGTCGCGCTCGAACGTCGCGGCAATCGTTGCCAGAGCCGACGTGTCAGCCAGCAGCAGCCCTACCTCGCGATTTTGGTCGAGCGACGTGGGCGAAAAGTTCTCTGACCCCACAAATGCCAGCCTGCCATCGGCGACGATGACTTTTGCGTGGATGTAGGGCGCCGAGACGTATTCGACGCGCACGCCACCAGACTTCAACCGTGCCGCATCTGATGCAGCGATCATTGATGGGTCGGGCAACACCAACCGCACCCTGACGCCGCGATGTGCAGCCGCAATCAGCGCCGTCTCCGCCGCCGGATCGTACATCTCTTCGTCCTCGATCACGAGTGAGGTCCGCGCCAGGGCCAGCAGCGCCATGATCTTCGCGCGAGCGTTGAACGGGCTGACGACCATATTACCATCATGCAGCGCGGGGCGCGTCCGATTCCAGTCCGCCTGAAAGATCGCCAGCGCTTCGGCTACATCGTCGGTGTGGGTATCGACGACGCCAAACTCGCGGTTGCGCGCGAGACTGCTGCCACCCAGTCCCGAACGCGACAGATTCGCCGTCAGCACGTAGAGCGTCGCGTTGTCGATGATGAGCATCTTCGCATGGGTGTAGGTATACGCCGGATTGGCGAACTTCGCCTGGATACCCGACAACGCCAGCGTATCGATCGTCCGCTGTGGCGAGGCGACATCGCCCCCAAACGGATGCGCTTCGAGTAGCACGCGCACATCGACACCCCGCTGCGCGTCCTCTGCCAGCGCGTCCATCACCCGCGAGTCGGTGAGAAGATACACCTCGACGCAGACCGACCGGGTTGCACCGAGTATCGCGTTGGTGATTGGCGTCGCGCCATCTCTCGGCTCGACAAATAGCTGGACGCCGCGTAAGCCCTGACCGAGCGCGCAATCGTCACCGGTGCAGGTCAGGACGTGTGGCGACGAGATCGACGGATTCCCGAATGGCAGCGCGAGCAATCCTGTCCGGAGTCCTGCGACCACGACAGCTACCAGCGCCACCATCAGCAGCGCGCCCCATACGATGCGGCGCTGACCATGTGCATTGCGAATCGACGCCATGCGTTCCACTCCTCCGCGACAACAGGTGCAGGACACGAAGAAGGCGGCCAGCCCGGCGACGGATGCGCCAGACCGACCGCATGGAGTATCCGTACTCGGATACGTTCACCAGCTACCTGTGCAGAGCGATGAAGAGAGGGGCCAGCACCAGGGTAATTGTGCTCAGCAGCTTGATGACGATGTGCAGCGACGGGCCAGCGGTATCCTTGAAGGGGTCGCCAACCGTGTCGCCAACGACCGCAGCCTCATGCGCCGACGACCGCTTGCCGAGGACAATGCCCTTGTCGTCTTTCAGGTTGCCCGCCTCGATAAACTTCTTGGCGTTGTCCCACGCGCCACCGCCATTGTTCATGACGAGCGCCATCATGATGCCGCCAATCGTACCGACCATCAGCAGCCCAGCCGCCGCCAGCGGCCCAAGAATGACACCGATCAGAATCGGCGTGCCAACGACCAGGACGCCCGGCAGCACCATCTCGCGCAACGCGGCGCCTGTGCTGATGGAGA
>DAHUXT010000049.1 GCA_027307065.1 Ktedonobacteria bacterium | reverse complement strand
CTTTCCGCGTGAAGACTATTTAAGCTGGGCAAGTAGCGGCTCAGCGCTTGCGGGTTTGGGCCGATTCGAAGAGGCATTAGACGCCTAAGAACATGCCTTCACGCTCAAACAAGATAGCCCATGGCTGCAGCGGAAGAAGGCCGTAGTGCTGCGTGCGCTTGGACGCGACGACTAGGCGCGGGCGGCTGAGCTGCACGCTGAGGAGCTAGAGAAATAGACTGCCGAATCTCCTCCTGGCTAGCGTACGCGGCGGTCTAGTGCCCCTCCCCGAGACGGGGAGGGGGTAGGGGGAGAGGTCCGCTACTCCAGCATGATGCTCTGCTTGCGGGCGAGATAGCCCAGCTTGCCCGCGAGATTCTCGATAGCCTCCGGCCAGGTGAACTCTGCCGCGGTGCGCCAGCCAGCCGCGCGTATCTTTTCCTTTTCCTCCGGGTGGCGCAGCAGATGCAACAGATAGCCGACGATTTCGTCCGGGTCCTCGGTTTCGAGCGCGACGGCGTTCTCGAACGAGATGGCATAGTCTTCTCCGGTTGAGCCGGTAAAGGCGATACCACGCGCTGCCATCACCTCCAGCCCGACCAGCCCGAACGGCTCGTGGCCGCTATTGGCAAGCACCGCGTCCGCCGAGGCATAGCACATCCGCACGAATTCTTCTGGCACGAAGAAGCGCAGGTTATAGATGTCCGCCTCGCCCGCCTCACGCAGCAGCTTGACGCATTCCTCCGGCGTAGGGCGTCGCGCATCGATGTCAAGCACGTTCAGGCCCAGATAGCGCGCCCGGTTCAACACTTCGCCTCCATGTGGCTCGATGCCACCGCGAATCATCATCGAGATCGGGTGGCCGCTATACTTCAGCCGCGCCGCCGCCTCGATGGCCATCAGCCAGCGCTTGTCGGGGTCGAAGCGGCCGATCTTGAACAGGAAGAGGCGATCGGGATTGCCACGCTGCGCCACTTCGCGCAGGGCGCGCACCGAGCGCGGATTGACGGCATTCAGGTAGCGCTGGGGAATGCCGTTCGGAATCGTCAGCGCGTTGACATGGTAGTCCCACATGCGATGCTTCATATAGCGGCTGACGGTGGTAATGGCCGACGTATAGTTCAGCTTTTCCCAGTTGATGCGGTTCAGCGACATCAGGCTGTTGCAATTCCACATCAGGATGCAGCGATGGCGCAGGTTGTGCCAGTGCAGCATGTCCGAGGTACGAATAATCGTCTCGGCGGTGTGCCAGTCTTCGCCGATGATGACGACGATCTTGCCCTCGTCCACGGCGGGTCGGACGATATGGTCGTAGACGTAATATGGCACCGACTCGTTGTAGTCGTAGATTTTGTGCTCTTCGCCATCGTAGACGCCGTGGGGATAATGCTGGCTGATCCACTGGCTCCAGCGGCGCAGATGCAGTCGCCCATTCACCAGATCTTCGCTCGCGGGCTTGTTGGGATCACCGACGAAGATCAGATGTGTCTCGTAGCCAAGCTCTGCCAGCGATTCGGTGAATTCCGCGACGCGGGTGCCGAGGCCGCCAGCCGTCGAGTAGATGTCTGGTCCCTCGAAGCAGAGCGAGACAAAGACCGTATTATCTGGCGAGATGCCACCGCCACCCTTGCTGGCGCGCGGTGTCGCGGGCTGTGCGCTGGCGTCGCGCGTGCTGCCTGTCGCGGCGTCGATCACCTCCTCAGGTGCGATTGCCTGCGGATCATCATGCGATGATGTCGTGCTGGCTGGCATCTCAGCAGGTGGACGCGGAGTACGCGCGCGTGGCGGGCGTGCCGCGCTGGCCGGTTGCTGCGTGGACGCCGTATTCGCATGCTTCGTTCGGTGCTGCTGCTCTGCCATTTCGCGTATCTTCCTGTTCTATCCGACCGGGCACCAACTGCTCATCTGGATGGAGTATCCCACACGACGGTTACATGGTGAGGACTGGTTCCACGCCGGGAGAGCATCGTCGCACTATTCGCGCCTGCTTAGCAGATGACCCTGATGAAGCGGCTGGCAGTGGAGGGTTTCTGCCCCCTGAGACGGCCTGCCGCTTGCTCTGGTCACAGCCGCAACAATTGCCTAATTCGGGTAAACAACTCTCCAGTCCACGTCGTGTGCTAGAGATAGCGCGCCATCCAGCGGAGCATCCGCGTATCCACGTCGAGCACGTGATCGCGCTCCTGGAAGCCGTGGCCCTCGCGTGGGTAGACGACCAACTCCGTCGGAACGTTGCGCTCCAGTAGCGCCCGATGGAACTCATATGCCTGGTTGACCGGCACACATGGATCCTGCTCGCCATGCACGATGAGCGTGGGTGTGGTGATCTGCGCGGCGTACGTGATCGCTGAGCGGTCGCGGTACACGCCGGGATTGGCGAGCGGGTCAGCGGTGAGAATGCGCATGTCCCAATCGGCAATGTTGGTCTGCGCGTGGAAGCTATGGAAGTCGCAGACGCCCGCGCCCATCATCGCCGCCTTGAATCGGTTCGACTGGCTAATGGCCCATGCTGTCATGAATCCGCCATAGCTCCAGCCGACGATGGCGACCCGCGCGCCGTCTACCAGCCCGCGCTCGACCAGTATATCGATACCGCTGAGCACGTCCGCCAGGTCTTTGCCGCCGGGATCACCCAGTACCGCATCGGCAAAGGCGATGCCGCGCCCTACTCCACCGCGAATATTTGGCTGGAAGACGGCGTACCCGGCGCTGGCGCATATCTGCCCCCAGAAGAGTCCTCCGCGCCAGTCCGTCTGCCACGCGGCGCTCGGCCCGCCATGTACCTGCACCACCAGTGGCGGTGGACCGTCACCCGTCGCGCTGGTTGGCCGCGAAAAGAGCCCGTCGATGCGCCAGCCGTCTACACTCTCCCAGGTGACGACCTCGGCGGGCGCGAGCTGCACGGTTTCTTCGAGCAGCGCGTTCAGCCGGGTGACCTGCCGCCAGTCGAGGCGGGCGTTGCCTCTGTCGTCGGTGGCGAGCGTTGCGGTGTAGACGTCTGGTGGATGCAGCCGGTCGGACGAATGCGTCGCAAACGCGCGCAGATCGGGGGTGGCGGAAAGCCGTGGCCAGCCACCACCGCCGATGATGAAGTCGCGGGTGAGCGGGGTACGTTCGCCACTCGCTTCGTCGAGCAGCCCTATCTGGTGCGCGACGCCGTCCCATCCCGTATAGAGCATACGCTTGCCATCGGCAAACCAGCGCAGCCAGCTTGGGCTGAACTCCACGCCCGGCGTCAGATTGCGCGGCTCGCCTCCAGCGGCAGCGATGACGAAGACTTCGCCACCGACCAGGCCGCGATCGCTCCATTCGCCAGAGATGTAGCTGATGCGCTGGCCATCGGGCGACCACGCGAGCGCCGCCGCCTGCCGCGTGAGATCGGTGAGTCTGCGGATTGCGCCGCCCTCCGCGGGGACGATGCCGACCTGACCACGATACCAGTCTGTCTCACCAGGTCCAAACGTATAAAAGACCGCGAACTGCTGGCCATCGGGCGACCACGCGTATTCCCAGATGGTCGCGCCTGCGGGCGTCACTGGGGCTGGCTGGTCGCCATTGGCTGAGACGGTCCACAAGCGGCGGTGACGGTCGGGCGTCACGACGATGGGGTCCTTGGCGGGTTCATCGCCCTCAAGCGTCAGCAGCGCCAGTTGGCTGCCATCGGGCGACCACGCGAACGATTCGACACCGTTGGGCAGCGCGCAGAGTCGGCGTGGCGTCCCTCCGCTGGCGGGCATCAGGTATAGCTGTGCCCTGGCTTCTTCCTGTTCGCCGTCGCGCGTCGAGAGCAAGGCGAGTTGCTGGCCATCGGGTGACCAGCGGGGATGGGTGTCGTTCCCTGGCCCAGCGGTGAGCGCGACCGGTTTGCTTCCGTCCAGCCCGACCGTCCAGATGCGGGCGACAGGCTTCGGCTGATCGGCGGCCCAATCACGCAGCACGAACGCGACGCGGCTCCCGTCGGGATGGATGTCTTCGTCGTCGGGGAGACGCGCCTGGCGCAGATTCGCCGGGGTCGCCGGCACGCGCGCTGGTTCGAGACGGGTTGCGTTTTCAGAAAGCTCGGTTCTGGTGGTCGTCACCTGATCCTCCTTGCTGGAATCGTGGATGTAGTGGATTTACTGGTCGTGTTGCGCGCGCAGCCGGTCGAATGCGATGCGCAGGCCGCGCAACAGCAGATTGGCGTCCACGACGTCGATGCTGGGCGTCACCTCCGCGACGACATCCGCCAGCCCGCCGTGGGCAATCACTTTGGCGCGCTCGCCGCCGGGAATCTCGCCACGTAGCCGCGCCACCAGTCCCTCCACCAGTCCGACATGCCCAAAGACAATGCCCGACTGCATGCTATTGGCGGTATTCTTGCCCAGCGCGTGCGGCGGTGGCGATAGCTCCACCTGGTAGAGTCGCGACGCGGCGCTGGCCAGGGCCTCCGCCGAGATGCCGAGTCCGGGCGCGATCGCTCCACCGAGGAAGTCGCCCTCGGCGGAGACGCAATCGAAACTGGTCGCGGTGCCG
This sequence comes from Ktedonobacteria bacterium, assembly GCA_027307065.1. Taxonomy (GTDB): domain Bacteria; phylum Chloroflexota; class Ktedonobacteria; order Ktedonobacterales; family JADMIN01; genus DAHUXT01. Next base: position 12,124 of record DAHUXT010000049.1, on the reverse strand, counting down.
AACTGGATGACGATGGCAGGACCCCCGTAGATTTGATGGGCGGCGAGCGTGCTGATCATGCGATCGGCTCCGGTTTCCCACGGATTGTCCACGAGCAGCTTGACGCCAAGGTCGAGCCGGTGGGTGATGACGATGGCTTCGTTGCCAATGTACTGGCTCGCGAGCGCCTGAAAGACGGGTGTTAGCGTCGGTACGACGCTGGCCAGTATCACGTCGCTGATATCTTCCATCCGCAGCCCCGCCTGCTGGCAGAGGCTGGATAGTAAGACGGCGTATTCGTCCACGGTTTTCTCGCGGACCGTCGCAATACGCCAGCGCGCGCGTAATTCGTCGCTCTCGTGTGGGTAGAGGCCGAACTTGATGCCAGTATTGCTACAGTCAATTGCCAGCAGCAGGGTGCGGGGTGACTTTGCCATGAATCGCTCCCAGCCGTCGCCGTGCCCTGGACGCTCAATGACCGGATTCGCCGACGGCTATTCTCTGCTGGATTGTATGGTTGCGCCGCCAATGGGTCAAGCACGCCGGTCACGCGGAGTGATTTTGGCGAGGGCATTGTGCATGGCTGGCGCGGACTGTGTACAATGTAGCGACTGCACACGCGCTGTTGAGTGTGAACGGCAGGGATGATCAATGCCTTTCTTTTTGGTATGTGTGGAATAGGCATGGCCAGCGGTAGGAATCGGGCAAGTGCGCTTGCTGTGCTGGGAGATGGGTACCATGAATGGCAGGGGTAATCTCGCATCGAATCAAAGGGGCACGTCGGGCGTGAGAGGGCCAAACTCGCCCTATGGGACCGCGCAGCCATCGCCGCAGCAGGTGCTTCAGGCCAACGAGCTGCTGCGGCGGAGTCGCCTCGTCCGGATCGTCGCGATTGGCATTTTGGCGGCGATGGGGCTACTGATTCCGACTGCGCTGGTTCCGACGCTCGATCTGGTCACACTGGGCGCTGTGACATGCGCCTTTGTGGGCGCGGGCGTGGGCTATCTGCTCAACCGCATGCGCTTCGTCAATCCCGCGGGGTATGTGCTGCTGACTGGCGCCATGATTGCGATTGGCTGGGAAATCGTCGCGCAATCGCTGCGGCAGGGCGGGCTTGATCTGAATGACCTGCGCGTCTATGACCTCTTTGTGCTGCCGATTGTGCTGGCTGCTGTACTGGTGACGCGCCGTGGCCCGGTGATTCTGGCTGCCTTGTCAATCACGTTTACGATCACCTCGGCGATCCTGCTCCATAAATCGCCGACGCTGCTCCAATACTGGGACGGCACGTATCCCTACGCGCTTGGATCTTCCTATGATGTCGTGATCGTTCCGGTCGTGCTGCAGGGACTCGCCGCGACGGCGGCGTGGCTAGGCGCGGATAGTGTGCGGCGGGCCCTTCGCGGCGCTTACCGAGTCGAAGAAATCGCGGCGGCGAAAGCACAGATCGAGGCGCAGCAGGAGCGTTTGCAGCGCGGTATCGCGCATATTCAGCAGGTACACGCCGCTGTCGCGCACGGCCAGTGGGATGCGCGGGCGCAGGTGGAGGCGGCCGAACTCATTCCGGTTGCCGTCAGCCTGAATCTGTTGCTGGACCGCCTCTCTCGGCTCACCCGCGATCAGGAGCAACGCCAGCGTGTTGAACGGTCCGCGCATGAGTTGGCGCAGGCGCTACGACGGCTTCGCGTTGGCGAGGCGTATGTACCGCCAGCCTATACCGGAACCCCATTCGATGAGGTGCTGGTTGAGCTGGACGTGCTGCGGAATGCCCGTCCGGACGGCATAGTGCCACAGCAAGGCGGCAAGCCGATGGAACAACCCATGAGTTTCGATTATGGCGCGCCGAATGGCGCCAGGCCCGCCGAAAATGGCCCCGGCTGGAAGATGCCTGACGTGCACGCCGAGCAGCCGATTGGCGACGCGTTCGCCCCAAAGTCCTGGCCACCGGTAGCAGACTCTGGGAAAACGCCGCTGCCGGAATGGTTGCGCGAGAACTAGCCAGCGGAATAGGCACGAGCCACGCCGCGCTGGCCGAAAGTAAGGGCTGAATGCAGCTATTTCCCGATATCCATCTCATCGATGGCGTGACCTCGAACACGTATCTCATCGTCGAGCCAGGCGGTCTGACGCTGATAGATACCGGCATGCCCGGCAGCGCCCGGAAGATACTGGCCTATCTGCGCTCGATTGGCAAAGTGCCAGCCCAAGTGCGTACCGTCATCCTGACGCACCAGCACGTGGATCATGTCGGCGGCGCGGCTGAGTTGGCGGCGCTGAGCGGCGCGGAGGTGATCGCTCATCCAGTGGATACGCCCGCCATCGAGGGAACGGCGGCGCGGGATCTGCCGTCGGGGCCGCTCTCGCTCGTCTTTCGGGCGGTGCTGATGCCACGGCTGCGCCCGGTGCGCGTGACTCGGCAGGTGACAGCGGGCGAAACGCTGCCCATGCTGGCGGGCGATGGCGGCCTTCGGGTGATCGAGACGCCGGGACACACGCTCGGACAGATCGCGCTGTATCTGCCTGGGCGCCGCCTGCTCTTCGCTGGCGACACATACCGGCACACCGCGAAGGGCGAAATCACGATTCCGTTCAAGATGTTCAACTACGATACGCCGCGCACGCTCGCCTCGCTGGCTTCGTTACACGAGTACGCGATAAACACCAGCCTTCCCGGACACGGCAAGCCAATCGTACGCGACGCTGCTGCGCCGATGGCCCGCGCCATTGCCGTCGCTGGCGGTTCGCTGACGCCCCAACGGAAGTAATCGCGGCTTGCGAACACTCGCAGCGTGACGCTATCGTCTGCTTGGGGACGCGTTCCCCAAAGCTGATTGCACGGCGCATCGGAGCGAGGTGTATGGGGCGAAAGAGCGCGGACGACGCAGCGACAGACGCGCAGGGACGTTTACGGCAGGCCGAACTTGTCATCAGCAATGTGCTGCGCTGGGGCGTCATTCTCAGCGCGACGATCATCGCGCTCGGCGTCGTCTGGTTCTACCTCGATGGGGGGGGAGCGAGTCAGGCCCTCGCAACCTATCCACGCTCGCTTGGCGGCATCGTGCAGCAACTGGGGCGGGGCGAGCCGCTGGCGCTGGTGGCGCTTGGACTGCTGCTGCTGCTGCTGACGCCAATTGCGCGGGTTGCCATCTCGATTCTGGTCTTTGCGCTCGAACGCGACTGGCTCTATACCGTCATCACCATCATCGTGCTGCTTATCTTGCTGGTCAGCCTCGCACTGGGCCGGGGAGGCGCGTAAGATGGCGGCGCCACCTCATCTGCTCTTCTTCGCGCTGGTGTTCGCGGCGTCGCTGGCTGCCGGGCTAATTGGGTCGCTGGTTGGGCTGGGTGGCGGCGTCTTTGTGGTGCCGCTGCTCACGTTGGTGTTCGGTCTCCCGCTGCCAGAGGCGATCGGCGCCTCGATCATCTCGGTGATTGCCACGTCCAGTGGGGCGGCGGCAGCCTACGTGCGTGACCGGATCACCAACCTGCGCGTGGGCATGTTTCTGGAAATCGCGACGACGCTTGGCGCGATCACTGGCGCTTTCCTCACCGCGATTGCGCCGACGGGGCTGCTCTTCTTCATCTTCGGCCTGGTGCTGGTCGTCTCGGCCGCGCCACTCATCATGCGTTTCGGCGAGGAGCTGCCCGAAGGTGTGAAGAACGACCGCTGGGCTGAGCGGCTTGGGTTGGCCGGTAGCTATCGCGATGAACGCCTGGGACGCGAGGTCGCGTATCAGGTGAAGCGGGTGCCGCTGGGCGTGGCGCTGATGTACGGCGCGGGACTGATCTCCGGCCTGCTCGGCATCGGCAGTGGCACCTTTAAGGTGCTGGCGATGGATACCGCGATGCGCCTGCCGGTGAAGGTCTCGACCACTACCAGCAACTTTATGATTGGAGTGACGGCGGCGGCGAGCGCGGGTATCTACTTTCAGCGCGGCGACATCAATCCAGTGGTGGCGGCTCCAGTCGCGCTGGGAGTGCTGGCGGGCGCGACGGTGGGCGCGCGCGTGCTCGCTCGTCTCTCGAACCGCTCGATCCGTAAGCTCTTTGTGCCGATTCTGCTCTTCATCGCGCTCTCGATGTTGATTCGTGGCGGGTCAATGCTGCTGGGCGGGTAAAGCCGCTTGTAGTTGCCCTAGTTCGCTATTGTCCGGGTCGTAGAGACCGTAGGAGGGCCTCCGCCGCCTGATAGCCCGTTTGCAGCGCGCCGTGAACCATGCCGGTGTGGCCGGTGGTGCTGGTAGCCTCGCCCGCGAAGAACAGCGTATCGTCAACCGGTTCGGCCAGCGCGGCTGGCGCGGGCACGCCCCCCGCGCAGACATAACTGTAGCCGCCACGCGCATACGGGTCCGCACCCCAGTTGTGGACGTAGCGCGCTACGAGCAGCTTTTCCAGGTCGCGTCGTTTTCGACCGAGCACGCGCGCCAATGCCGCAACCGCCTCATCGAGTATCGTCTCGTCCGATGCATCGACGAGCGCTGCGGCGCGAGGCCCACCCGTCCACCCAGTTAGGATCGGCACGGCGACCGGATGGGATGTCCACCACGTCGGCATCACGTGATCGTCAGAAAAGAAGAATGAGACGCCCGGCAAGGTTATCGGATGATGGCCGTTGGCGCGCCTGTCGGGAAGCGGATCCCAGAACATGTCGGAGAATTGCAACACAACTTTCATAGCGTGGCCCATCCCCAGCAGCCTCATCGCCTCGCGCTTGCCTGGCGGCTCGGGGCTTAGTTGTAGCGCTCCTGGCGAGTCGGGTTCGTCAAACGACCGTTGCAGTACGCCGAGTGGCACGGTAACAAGCGCAGCGCGGGCGTTGATGTCGCCGAGCGGCTCCCCGTCGGGCGCGGTGATGCTGAGCGAGGCCTGGCCGCGTCGCCACCGTAGCTCGCGGGCAACGCTGAGCAATCTGATATCCGCCAGGCTGGCCGGAAGGTTATCGCGGAGCCAGGTCAGCACTCGATCGTAGCCGTCGAGCACGCGGAACTGGCGTTCTCCATCGATGGCATCGGATGCCAGTTCGGTCTGTTGCAGCCACGCGACGCTGACCCGATCTATCTCGGCGGCATCGAAGCCCTCGGCGTAACGGCGAATCTCCCCACGCGCTCCGGCCCATCGGGCGTCCGCGAAACGCTCGTCGAGCAGCCTCTGTAGCGAGCGGTCGTCACCGCGCCAGTCCTGAATCGCGGCGAAGATCGCGGCGACGTTGCCGTCTTCGCCATGGTCTTCGTCGGCGTCTTCAGGCTCCGGCCGTCCTTCACGGGTGGCCCAGGTGTTGCCTGTGTGTTCATAGAGACGCAGTCCCGCCTCGGTTGCCAGTCCGAATATCTCGGACGGGCGCCCGTGCACGAAGTCAGCGCCAAGCTCAATCGGCAGCGTCGCGCCAACGGGCCGAACAGTATACACGCGCCCGCCAACGCGATTGCGCGCCTCAACCAACGCGATGGAGAATCCATGACGGGTGAGAGCCGTGGCGGCTGCAAGTCCCGCCGCGCCAGCGCCGATGATAACGACGTCGTAGTCCGCCATATGATGCTCCACCGCTACACCTGTGGCCTATGTGACTGGAAGTGCAGATAGCTCGTCAAAGTGCCGGCGCACTGCCCTCTCGCCCACATCGGCGGGTTCGTGCCCCGCTGTCTCTCAGTGTAGCATGTGAGCGGGCGGCCGCGAGCGGTTCAGAGCGCGGCGAAGAGGTCGACCGTATTGCCGTCGGGATCAACCACGGTGGCATAGCGCTGCCCCCAGAAGGCATCCCACGGCGCTTTGTGGCTGGTGTAACCCGCCGCCACAATTCGCTCGTGCACCGCGTCTACTTCGGCGGGACTGTCGCACTTGAACGCGAGCGAGATGCGCTGCCCCACCGCATTCTCGACGAAGTCCGGGTCGATGCCCTTGATCATCTCCAGCGTATTCCACGAGATGCGGTAGCCGTTAGGAGTGATGACCTCGACGAACGGCTCGCCCGCCACGCCGTCTGGTATCGCGAGATCCAAAAGCCGGTAGAACCGCAGTGTAGCCTCCATATCGCGCACGACCATGCCCACCATGTCTGGTTGAATCGCCATCGGTATCCGCCCTTTCATCGCGTACCCATCGCGCAAGATTCATCGCTGACCACAGCATACATGGTCAACGGCGACAGCCCTATGTCACCGTTCGCCGTAGACATCGGCAATCTGCTGGCCTATCCGCAAGATGGCCTCGCGCAGCTCGTGTGGCTCATTGACCAGCGCCTCGCCGCCGAGCATGGCGAACAGTCGCGCATAATAGTCCAATTCCGACGGTGGGCAGCGGAACGAGAGCGATGCGCCGCCATCAGGGGTGCGCATGAGCACCTGCCCAAGATGAGGCTCGCTTTCCAGGCGGGCGGCTCCGAGCGCGGTGAGGGTTGCGACGATCAGCGAGTGCGTGGCGTCGCCGTAGGGCGCGGCAGCAGGCGGAGACTCCGGAAGATCGAGGTTATCGGCTGATTGCAGTTCGATGATGCGGTCAACGCGGTAGGTGCGTTCATCGCCCGTTTCAGCGGTGTGCGCCTGACAATACCAGTATCCTTCCTGCGCGAAGACCTCACGTGGATAGATCGTGCGGGTACTGCGCCCGCGAGCGGACTGGTAGGCGATGCGCACCCAGCGCCGCCGTCCCGCGCGACCAATGGCCTCGATGAGCGGCTCTAGCAATGGCGCGCGCTGCCTTCGCCTGGGGATGGCGATGCTGGTGGAATCCAGCCAGCGCTCGACTGTGGGCAATTCTTCCGCGGGCAAGAGCGCGTGCAGCTTGCCGCGTAGGGTGGTGCGTTCCTGGACGAATGGCACGTCGGCGTGGCTATCGATGGCGTCGAGGGCGAGCAGTAGCAGGAACATTTCGCGGGGGGTAAGCGGCAGCGGTGCGAGGTGGTAGTCGCCTGGCAGCGAGTAGCCACCCTTCGCGCCATCTTGTGCGAAAATGGGCACGCCGATCTCTCGCAACGCCCACATGTCGCGCACCACCGTTCGCCGGGAGACCTCGAAGCGGCGCGCGATTTCATCAGCCGTCCGTGGACGCCGCTGGAGTAGCAGCAAAATGCCGGTGAGGCGGTCGATCCGGTTCATACCTGGCCGTTCACAGGTGATCGCGACGAGTGCATGTCGCTTCATGTCTCTTCATGTCACTTCGTGTCACATCATGTTGCTTCACGCATAGTATACGTGGAGGGAGGCGCAGCATGGCGATTCGCGTGGAGCGCGAGGGTGCTGTCCAGACGGTGCTGATCGACCGTCCGGAGGTACGTAACGCGGTAGATCGCGCCACAGCCGAGGCGCTGGCGCAGGTGTTTGGTGACTTCGACAACGACGATCGCCTGAGCGTGGGCGTGCTCGCGGGCGTTGGCGACCATTTCTGCGCGGGAGCCGATCTGAAGGCCTTTGCGGCGGGCGACCCAAACCGGCTGGAGCCCGATGGCGACGGACCGATGGGGCCGACCCGCATGCTGCTCGGCAAGCCAGTGATCGCCGCTATCAACGGCTACGCGGTGGCTGGTGGATTGGAGTTAGCGCTCTGGTGCGACCTGCGCGTGATGGAAGAAGATGCGGTTGTCGGCGTCTTCTGCCGCCGCTGGGGCATCCCGTTGATCGACGGCGGCACGATACGGCTGCCCCGGCTGATCGGCCTGAGCCGCGCGCTCGACCTGATTTTGACGGGCCGACCAGTGGAGGCGCATGAGGCCCTGGCGATGGGGCTGGCGAATCGTGTGGTTGCCACGGGCACCGCGCTTCAGACGGCGCGGGCGCTCGCTCAGGAGCTTGCCCGTCTGCCGCAAGACTGTCTCCGCAGTGATCGCCACTCGGCCTATGAGCAGGCCGATCTGACGTTCGAGCGGGCGCTGGCCAACGAGTTTCAGCATGGGCTGGAGGCGTTGCGCGCAGGCGCGGCCGAGGGCGCTGCTCGGTTCACGCGTGGCGCGGGCCGTCACGGTGCTTCCGATATCAGCGGGTCGTGATGTGTCGATAAGGTTATGCCCGTGCTACCATGGCGGGTGGCATCGCCTGAGCCTTTGCTGTCCCTTTGCTACGTCTCCGATGCGGCTGCCGTAGATCAGAGGTGCGAGCCGCACCACAGTCCAAGCGCCGCGGCTGCGATACCGAGCACGAGCGATCCAAGCGCGTTGAGCCATGCCGCGCCAGTCTGCCTGCTCCGGAGGAGACTGTGCGTGTCATAGCTCAGCGTGCTGAACGTGGTGTACCCTCCGAGGAAGCCCGTTCCCAGCAGCAGCCGCGCCTGCGCCAGCGCGCCACTCCCGCCCTCTGCCGTCGTCAGCAGGCCGAGCGCGAACGCACCTGTCACATTGATGAGCAACGTCGCCAGCGGAAACGTGATCTGCCAGCGTTTCGTCGCCCACTCTGCAACGGCGAATCGTACCGCTGCCCCCGTCGCACCTGCGAGCCCAAGCAGCAACATCACGCCGATTCCGGTATCGAGGGGCATCAGTCCAGTACCTCGTCTTCCATCTCTTCTTCCAGCGACGGGATGACATCGAGCACATGCTTGCCTGGCTGTGGCACGCCTCGCCGGATGATCGTTCCGGCGGCACTGTAGCCCGCCCACGCGCAGCCAACGCCCAGCACCAGGCTCGCAATCGCATAGAAGATGGCGATGTCGGGAAGCCCAGCGCGCGCAAGAAGGTCGGTGCCGACGATATAGGAGCTAAACGTGGTGAACGCGCCCAGAAAGCCAGGTCCCGCGGTGTGGCGGAAATCGTCTGAGAGTGGGATGCCACGTTCCCAGAGGCCGTAGAGCAGTCCGAGCGCCAGTGCGCCAGAGAGATTGATGGCGAAAATATCCCACGGGAATCGGGACGAGGCATGGGGAAAGAGCGACAGAGCGAGCGATTTGGTTGGCATGGCGAGCAGTGCCCGCGCCAATGTGCCGCAGAAACCACCTGCAAACACGAGTACGATGTTGCGCATGAAGAAAGGTTACCTCGGCTTGAATTGGGGAGGCTCGTGCGGAGCTGGCGCCATCGTGAGGCACAAAAAGACTCCTACTCACGACCTCGCAATCAGTGTGCGTGTCGAGCGTAGAAGCCATTAGCGCCGCCACCATGGGCGGAACGGTTGGTGGTGAGCTTCATCACCAGCACTGAAGAGCGCCGACCTCGACGCACTTCCAGGTACGCAGACGAGTGTACCACATTGCCCCGGTAGCAGGCCAGATGTCAGCGAAGAGATGATGCGTGATACCATGTGCCCATGAGCACCTACCAAACCGATCCCCGCGTCGACAGCTACATCAATTCGCTCCCGGACTGGCAGCAGGACATCTGCCGTCGCGTGCGGGAACTGGCGCATGCCGCCGACCCAGGCGTCGTTGAGACCATCAAGCGCGCCAACCGCCCCTACTTTACGCTGGATGGCAACATCTGCGCGCTGCTGGGGGCCAAGGGCCATGTCAATGTGTTCATCTACGATCCCATCGCGCCCGATCCTGAGGGCATCGTGAACCAGGGGCATGGCAACCTGACTGCGCGGGCGATTCAGATTCATCAGGGCGACACCCTGAACGAGCGCGCGCTCTTGAACCTGTTGCGGGCTGTCATCGCCAACAACCGTGCTGGCGGCTGGCGCAAGCTACAGGGCAAACAGTAGCCGCGTCGTCGAGCCAAGCGTATCCTCACCGAGCGACCACGAGGTCCTGCTCCCTGCGATAAGCGCCGACACTTTCCAAGCATTCTTGACGACCATTGCCGTTCACGTTATTAATTGCGCAGTACGGTCAACACTTTGATCGCGCCGGTATCTCGGATTCCACCAGTGTACCGGTGGAGGATCGTATGACCGGAGTGCGTACCCCCTTGACGACACGGACGTTGACTCCATGGAGACACTAATGAGCGAATTTCCGGAGTGGCTCGCGTCGACGCTGGCCTCTGACGCTGCCGAGGGGCACGGCGTGCTGCCGAATAGCATCGCGACGCTACGAGCCGATGCGCGCGTCGTCGGTCCCGCCCGCGTCGTCCTGATGAGTCAGGATGATAACCTCTCTGTGCGTGAGGCCATGAGCGGTCCGCAGACTCCCGGCACGGTGCTGGTAGTGGCCGGTGGCAGCACGTCGCGCACGGCGACCATCGGCGGCCTGATGGCGCTTGAGATGCAACAGGCCGGGATCGTCGGGCTGGTCACGGACGGCCTGGTCCGCGACTCGCGCGAGATCCGCGAGTTGGGATTCGCCGTCTGGTGCCGCGGGGTGACGCCGACAGCATCCCAGAAGAATGGCCCGGTCGCGGTGGGCAGCTCGGTCTCGCTCGGGGGAACGGTGATTAGCGATGGCGACCTCGTCATTGCCGACGATGACGGCGTCGTGATCTGGCCTAAGGAGCGCATCAGCGAGCTGCTGGCCAGGGCCAAGGACAAGCTCCGGCAGGATAACGCCCGCCTCGCGCGGCTCAGAAAGCTCAAAAGCTAGCATACAATGTGGTGGGTGATACTGGACTTGAACCAGTGACCTCGTCGGTGTGAACGACGCGCTCTGCCGGCTGAGCTAATCACCCGCGTGCAGCATCCTCGTGCGGGCGCGGATGCCCGTAGATTGCCCACCTAGAATAGCATACGCGTGCGGCGCGCGTCAAACCGCCGAGGCCACCAGTGGTTCGCCGATTGAGGCCCATCGAGCAGACGAACAGGCGGGCCTCCGACGCGCGAAATCGCCATCGAAGGCCCGCCGCTGCAGCGCTACCGGGTGCCAGCGTGTTTATGCGCCGGTTGGCGCCGGGTCGGGACTGGGAAGCATGCCCAGTTGCTGCAACATCGTGAGTTGGTCAACCACGTGCCAGTGCTCCGCCATCTTGCCATCGCGCAAGAGATGTATGTCAATTCCCGCGATGGCGAATGGTTTGCCATTGGGTGGCATTCCGAAAAGTGGCCCGACCAGCGCGCCACGATTGGTCCAGCGGACGACCACTTTATCGTCCTCGGCGATAAGGTCATCGAGCGTGAAATGCGGCTGTAACGCGCCGCGCAACATCTCGACACGCTGGCGAAGCCCATCACGCCCGTTCGACTGCCCCGGTAGCGGGTCGTGTTCGTCGTAATCCGCGATGGCAATCTCTTGCAGGGCGCCAAGGTTCCCGTTATTGAGCACCTCATCATAGTACCGCCTGACAACCGCTTTGTTCGATTCGATGGACATCGTTCGCTCCCTTAATGGTCTACATTTTGACGTCACGCGCAATCTGGGCGTAGTATGCCGCGAGGAGCGCGCGACTGCTACGAACTGACTCGTACAGTTTTCGTACAGCGCCGTGGCGAACCCAACGGCCAGACTTCCGCCAGGGAGGCGGTGATGGATGCTGAACAATCGTTTGGCAGCTTGCTAAAACGCTATAGGCGAGCGGCCCATATGACGCAACAAGCGTTGGCCGAACACGCGGGGTACAGCTCCCACTATGTGAGTATGTTGGAACGCGGTGTGCGTGCGCCGCATCCGATCACCGTTGATGCCCTTGCCGACGCGCTTTCGCTCGCCTCACCCGATCGCGCGGCGCTGCACGCGGCACAGCGACCGGCGCGTGAGGTGACACACTCCAACGGCATAGACTACCTCTCCGCGCTGCTTGTTGGGCGCGACGAAGACAGTCGGCGCGTGCTCGAACTCTTCCAGCAAGCCGGCGTGCGCATTGTGACGCTCACCGGGCCAGGAGGCGTGGGAAAGACCGCATTGGCGCAGTCGTTGAGCGCGGCACTTGCGCATTTATTTGTCGATGGCGTCGCGTTCATGGAGTTCGCGGCCGTGCAGGATGCCGACGACATCATCCCAACGCTCGCGCGCGGCCTCGCACTGCGCGAGATGGGCGGGCGATCTATCCATGAGCGCCTGATCGCCTATCTGCGCAAGCGGGAAATGCTGTTGGTGCTGGACTCCTTCGAGCGGGTGGTGGAGGGAGCGGTCGACGTCGGCAATCTCGTCGCAGCGTGCCCGCACCTCAAAGTCTTGATTACCAGTCGTGTGCCGCTGCGTCTGCGCATGGAGCGCGAATTTCGTGTCCAGCCGTTGGCTCTTCCTGACGCTGGTAGATCGCAGTCACTCGCCGATCTCGTCGAGTGCCCGTCGGTCGGACTCTTCCTTCAACAGGCGAGACGTACCCAGCCTGACCTCATCATCGACGATATGC
>DAHUXT010000499.1 GCA_027307065.1 Ktedonobacteria bacterium | reverse complement strand
GGAATAGCGCGTGGCGGGTAGGCTTGGCCGGGGGCAGCCGCCGCGCCCGGTCGCGCTTTGACGCTTGTCCAGAGCAGACGCGCAGGCGTTCTTGTGTCCCAGTTTGACGGAAAACTGCGTTGTCCACGGGTTATCCACTGGCTTATCCACGGCGCTGGACAAAGTCGTGGATAAAGGGGTGTTCGCCCTGAAAGGGGAGGGCTATACTACCAGGGTGGGGCAAAGTGGGGCAAAATGGGGAGAACGACATGTTCCTGGGTGAATATCTCCATAGCGTGGATAGCAAGGGCCGGGTCGCCGTGCCAGCCCGCTTCCGCTCGAAGATCGAGCGCGGAGCGGTGCTGACGCGCGGCGTTGACCCGTGCCTCTATATCTACCCGATGGAGACGTGGGAGGAGAAGGCGCGCGAGCTCAGCGCGGCGATCACCGACCCACGGTTGCTGCGGCTGGTGGAGCGCCGATTCTTCGGCATGGCTCACGAGCTGGAGCTTGACGCCCAGGGGCGCATCGTCATCCCCGCCAAGTTTCGCCAGTACGCCGACCTGAACGGCGATGCGATGGTGATTGGCGCCCGCGACCGCTTCGAGATCTGGAGTCCCGCCGAG
>DAHUXT010000498.1 GCA_027307065.1 Ktedonobacteria bacterium | reverse complement strand
ATTCTCTGGCCGACGGGTGTTCAGACGTGGCAATTTATGAGCGTTCACCCGCAAATATTTCAACCTGTCTCGGTGACCCTGACGATTAAGGCAATGATCTTCTCGGACTATGCGGCTCCGATCGTCCCGGTCGCGCTGGCGCTGGTTCTCGCGCTCACACGCCATCGGCCCACTGCCACAGCGCCGACCAGCGCGCCGCTGAATGTCGCACCCAGCGCGCCATGAATGCAGCGCCGAGCGCGGTGGCCTTGATCTCGGCGCCGGTCATGCTCAATCGCTCGGAGAGATAGCCCCAGTCGATCTCGTCCAGGATCGCCTCGCCGTTCGGCGCTGGTGGCAGCAATGCACGATGCCACAGTGCCAGCCGGTCCTCCGGCCGAGGCGGCAGGAATTCGATAACGAAACGCAACCGGCGTACGAATGCGGTGTCGAGATCCTGGCGGCGATTGGTTGCCAGGATCGCCACGCCGTCGAAGCGCTCGATCCGCTGCAGCAGGTAGCTGACCTCGATGTTGGCGTAGCGGTCGTGAGCGTCGCTGACCTGCGTGCGCTTGCCGAACAGCGCGTCCGCCTCGTCGAAGAACAGGATGGCGTTGCTCGCGGCGGCCTCGGC
>DAHUXT010000497.1 GCA_027307065.1 Ktedonobacteria bacterium | reverse complement strand
CTTGTGCTGGAAGTCCCGCCGCTGGCGCTTCACCGTCTGATGCGCCTTGGCCAATAACGTCACCGCCTTGCGCCTGCGGTTGCTCCCCTGCTTGCGCCGTGCTACTTTGCGCTGTGCCGTTTTGAGGCGGCGTTCAGCGTTGCGGTAGCAACGCGGGTTATGAATCATCGTGCCATCTGAGAGCGTGGCAAACGACTCCAAACCAAGATCAATGCCTATCTCTTGCCCGGTTGGCGCACGCGGCTGTCGTGGCACGTCCGCGCACGAAAAGCAGACATACCAGCCATCCACTTCCCGGCTGAGTGTGACCGTCTTGAGCGTGCCTTCCATTGGACAGCTCCATCGCACCGCCACGCGACCAATCTTGGCAAGCACCAGGAAGCCATTATCCAGGCGTGCGCCGTTGCCGTACTCCTTGTAGGTGAAGGAGTGGTAGCGGGTGCGCCCCTTGAAGCGTGGGAATCCTGCCTTCTCGCCGCGCTGGAGACGACGAAAGAACGCCTGATAGGTCTTGTCCAAACGGGCTAACACGTCCTGCAAGACATGGCTATGGATGGCCGCGTACTCTGGGAACGCCGCCCGGATGCCCTTCAACTCGGCTTCCTGCGCATAC
>DAHUXT010000496.1 GCA_027307065.1 Ktedonobacteria bacterium | reverse complement strand
ACTCGCGGTGCTGTGGTGGCTTCCGGTGGCCGTCGGCCCCGGCCTGTTCGCTGTTGGGGGCGCTGGCGGTGGCGTTGTGCGCGTCGGGGCGCGTCGGGGCGCGCCAGGGTGATCGAGTACGACACATGCGCGCGGACCCTGTATGCTAACCACGTTCCACCTCGCGGGGCGGCCGTCAACGGGCGTCTCGGGTGTGGGCTGCGGGGCTATGGCGCAGCTGGTAGCGCGTCTGCATGGCATGCAGAAGGTCAGGGGTTCGAATCCCCTTAGCTCCACAAGTTTTTCGGATCTGCGTTCGATAGTAAAGACCCTAATCAAGACCCTAACTGGTCTGGGCTGCCTCGTTGCCCTGGTCTGCGTCGTCTTCGTCGTCGTCGAAGACGCCGTCCATGACGGTCGCTCCCCCGCGGATCGCGGGCACGATCACGTGGCGGTAGACGGTCTCGGTCACGTGGGTGGACTTGTGGCCGACGGTGTCGCTGATGTCCTGGATTGGTACGCCGTTGCTGCTCATGATCGAGACGGCGGTGTGGCGACCCTCGTGGGCGTGCCAGTGGCCGATGCCGGCCTTCCTGGTCATCATGCTGAAGCGCCAGTTGAGCGCGCGGGACGTG
>DAHUXT010000495.1 GCA_027307065.1 Ktedonobacteria bacterium | reverse complement strand
GCAGCGACTGCACGCTGCCGTCGCCGGGAACCCGCAGGGCCAGGTTCTCGTCGTCCCGCGTGGCGCCGTCCAGGATCCGCGCCGCCGCATCGAGTTCGTGGACGCTGGCGAACCGGAGCCTGATGTGACTGCCAGGGACCTGACGCTTGAGTTCGTCCGGGGTGCCCTCGGCGACCAGGCGGCCCTGGTCGAGCACTGCGATCCGGCTGGCGAGCTGATCGGCTTCTTCGAGATTCTGGGTGGTGAGGAAAACGGTCACGCCGTCGGCCACCAGCAGCGGCGGCGCCGCCGGGGTGGCCCGGCGGCCGAGCGCGCGGCACCGCGCCACCAGCTCGGGGAAATCGAACGGCTTGGCGAGGTAGTCGTCGGCGCCGGCATCGAGCCCGGCGACCTTGTCGGACCAGCTGTCGCGCGCGGTCAGCACCAGCACCGGCGTCGAGTCCTTGCGGTGGCGCAATTCGCGCAGGATCGCCAGCCCATCGCCGTCGGGCAGGCCGAGGTCGAGAATGATGGCCGCATAGGTCGTCGTCATCAGCGCGGCGCGAGCTTCCGAGGCGGTCGCGAGCAGGTCGACCTCATAGCCAGCCGTCCGCAGGCCCTTGGCGAGCAGTTCGGA
>DAHUXT010000494.1 GCA_027307065.1 Ktedonobacteria bacterium | reverse complement strand
GACGCCGAAAGGCAGCGCGCCATCGCCCAGACCACCATCCAGGATTTCACGCGCAACATCCAGCGCAAAAAGGAAAAAGAGCTGGCCGAGCTGCAAATGGTCGGCGGCGATGGCTCCAACGGCGTCAACAAACAGGTCATCAAAGGCGACAAAGTCGGCCGCAACGACCCCTGCCCCTGCGGCAGCGGCAAGAAATACAAGATGTGCCACGGGCGCTAACATCATCTGGTGTCCTGCACGTCCTGCGCGTCGCAGCATAAGAAAATCCCCGCCATGCTTGAAATGGCGGGGATTGCTCTAAGTTTCGGATGGTCTACTGGCTGAGCCCTAGTTTGTCCCATCCGGTGAACGCTTTGGCCGGCACATTGGGACTGTTGTACAGGATGATCACCGTTTCGCGCGAGGCCAAATCAATGGCGCGTGGGTCGGTGGTCACCTGAGTCAGCTTACCAGACGCGTCGAACACATCGAATACCAACTTGTGGGCGCTGTCGGCCTTGTTGCCCATCACCTGCGTCGCGCTGAGCGGTTGCCCCCAGAGATCGAAGACGTTACCCAGGGTGTATGTGCGTTGCACCGGCGATTCGATGTGCACGATATTCGGCTCGCCATCATGC
>DAHUXT010000493.1 GCA_027307065.1 Ktedonobacteria bacterium | reverse complement strand
CCGCGTTCGTCCCGGTCGACGGTCCCGTCGCCGACGCTGGCGACGCTGAGGTCGTGACCATCCCCGGCGTGGAAGCCGCGGTGATGCTGCACTCGGGATCGCCGGCCGACTCCGACCAGACCTACGGCGCGCTGGGCACGGTCGTGGCCGAGCGGGCCATCGGCATCGACCGGAACCGGTCAACCACCCCGCGCGTCAGGTCTTCCTTCAGGCCGACCGCCGTCTGCGAGGCGCCGAAAGTCACCGACTGGACGAAGATCCCGGGCAGCAGGAAGTCGACGTAGGAGATCCCGTGCGGCAGCGAGCGGCCGATCGCGCCGCCGAACACGTAGACGAACAGCAGCACGAACAGGACCGGCTGGATGGTGGAGAAGACCAGCAGGTCCGGCTGGCGGATGAAGTGGCGCAGGTTGCGGCCGGTGACCACGGCGGTGTCGGTGATGGCCGAGCGCACGGCCCGCGGCGGCGGGCGCCGCAGCCGCAGGACCGGCCTGCGAGACGCCGGCACGTCCGGCGACGGCGGCTGGGGCTGGGTCCGGGTCCGGGGGCCAGGCCGATTGCCGTTCTCGCCGGGCGGGGCACCGGTGAGCTGCAGGAACACGTCATCGAGGGTGGGCC
>DAHUXT010000492.1 GCA_027307065.1 Ktedonobacteria bacterium | reverse complement strand
CCAAGAACACAATCTCCTCATGGTGAGGAGGCGCGACCGCGCCGTCTCGAACCATGAGGCCATGTATCGCTCATCCTTCGAGACGCGCGCAAGAGCGCGCTCCTCAGGATGAGGCTGTTGCCAATAAACGAGAGGTTGCGAAGATTACAACCGCTCCACGATCGTGACATTGGCCATGCCGCCGCCCTCGCACATGGTCTGCAATCCATAGCGCTTGTTGCGCTGCCTGAGCGCGTTGACCAGCGTCGTCATCAGCTTGGTGCCGGAGCCGCCGAGCGGATGGCCGAGCGCGATGGCGCCGCCATTGACGTTGAGCCGCTCCGGATCGGCGCCGGTGGTCTTCAGCCACGCGGTCGGCACCGACGCAAAAGCCTCGTTGACCTCGAACAGGTCGATATCGTCGACCTTCATGCCGGCTTTCTTCAGCGCCCGTTCGGTGGCGTGCAGCGGCGCGTCCAGCATGATCACGGGATCGCCGCCCATCATGGTCATGTGATGAACCCGCGCCATCGGCGCGATGCCGAGCGACTTCAGGCCCTTTTCGTTGACGACCATCACGCCGGAGGCGCCGTCGCAGATCTGGCTGGCGGAAGCCGCCGTCAGCCTGCCGTTCTCTGCGATCAGCTTGA
>DAHUXT010000491.1 GCA_027307065.1 Ktedonobacteria bacterium | reverse complement strand
AGGCCCGTGCCCGAGGCGGCGCGCGAGGCCCGCGTGCGCGTCGGTGTCGTGCCGCAGATGGACAGCCTCGATCCGGATTTCTCGGTGACCGAGAACCTGGTCGTCTATGGCGGCTATTTCAGGCTGCCGCGGCAGATCATCGACGCGCGCATACCGCGCCTGCTCGAATTCGCGGGGCTGGCCGCCAAGGCGCGGGCGCAGATCCGCACCCTGTCCGGCGGTATGAAGCGGCGGCTGATGCTCGCCCGCGCGCTGATCAACGATCCGGAGCTCCTGATCCTCGACGAGCCGACGACCGGGCTCGATCCCCAGGCGCGACACCTGATCTGGGACGGCCTGCGCCAGCTGCTGTCGCAGGGCAAGACGATCCTGCTGACGACGCACTTCATGGACGAGGCAGAGCGACTCGCGACCCGGCTCGCCGTCATCGACCACGGCTCGCTGATCGCCTGCGATACGCCGCGGACGCTGCTCGTCGCGCACGTCGAGCCGGAGGTCGTCGAGGTGTACGGTGACGAGGCGAGGGCCTGGGCGCAGGCACATGGCCGCGCGCTGTCGGTCCGCCTCGAGCTGGCGGGCGACACCGCGTTCTGCTACGCGAGCGACGCCGCGCCGATGCTCGCCGATCTCGCGACC
>DAHUXT010000490.1 GCA_027307065.1 Ktedonobacteria bacterium | reverse complement strand
AGCTCATCGCTTCGGCAAGCGCGTAAGCCGCGGAACCGGCCAGAACCGGCACGCCGATCAGGCCGACGCCGATGATGCCGGTCGCAAAGAGCAGGAACGCAAAATCGCCCGCCAGCGGCTTCAACGCGCCGGCCGCCTGGGCTGCGGTCTGAATGTTGGTAAGGCCGGATTCGTGAAGCGTGACCGCGGTGGCGAGGATGATGACATAGGCCGTCAGGTCCGAATAGAACATGCCGCTCCAGGTATCCCAGCGAATACGCCTGAGCTCCGACTTGGCCGCAGCAGGGTTGGTGAGCAGCGCAGCGCCATGTCTTGCGTGCAAATCCTCGACTTCCTCCGAAGCCTGCCAGAAGAACAGATACGGACTGATGGTCGTACCGAAGATGGCGACAACCATCGACGCGGTATTGAAGTCCAGGCTCAACGCAGGCCACGCCGTCTTCCTCGCGACCTCTGCCCACGGCACATGGACCGTGAACAGCACGGCCACATAGGCCAGCAACGACAGCGTCAACCACTTCAGGAAGAAGATGTATCGGTGATAAGGCACAAAAATCTGAAGAAGCAGGGTGAGGAACACAAAGAACGCCGTCATGAGATGGCGGTCGAGTCCGCTGACAAGCTCTGCAACTTCACCCA
>DAHUXT010000048.1 GCA_027307065.1 Ktedonobacteria bacterium | reverse complement strand
ACACAGCCTGAGCCGAGTGTACCCTATCTGGTCAAGCGGGCAGAGGCTGCCAGCCACTACTCGACGTCGCCCCAGTTGATTGTTTGCCGCGTACCATCATCTGCTCGGAGAATCAGCGCTCCCGATTCGTCCACATCCGTCGCCGTACCGGCAAGCGCGTGGCCGACTTGCTGGACGATCACGTGCTGTCCCAGCGTCACCAGCCGCGCGCGCCATGCCTCGCGTAGTTGTCGCCGCGCCTGCTCGCCGCCACGTTGCAGTGTGGCGTAGAGGCCGTCGAGCCGGTGCAGCAGTTCGATCAGCAGTGGCTCCCGCGCCACCGGATGTCCCAGCGCGTCGGCCAGGGTAATCGCTCGCGCCGCCAGTTCTGGATGGCCCGCCAGCGAGCCGTTGACATTGATGCCGATGCCCAGCACCGCAATCGCCGCGCTGGTCTCGATGAGAATGCCGCACACCTTGCGCCCCTCGACCAGCACGTCATTCGGCCACTTTATGCCCGGCCGCAGCTCCGTCGCAGCCTCGATCGCCTCGGCAACGGCCAGCGCGCTCGCCATCACTAAATAATGTGGAGGGAATGACGGATACAGCAGCAATGAGAGCGCCAACTGCTCATTGGGCAAGGCCATCCATGCGCGTCCCATGCGGCCACGTCCGGCTGTCTGATCGTCGGTGGTTACCAGCGTGCCTTCGGCGGCGCCTGCGCGGGCCAGCGTCATCGCCTCGGTGTTGGTTGAGGTGATCGCCTGGTGGTAGATGAGCGGATGGCCGAGCGCGAGCGATGCCACGGCGGCTTCGACGGCGGCCACATCGAGCGGACGCGCCGTATCATGTGTCGCGTCGTCCATGCTAGTACTCCACTCGTCATCCAGTCTCTTCTGCACACAAAAAAAGCCGGGGAGTCAGCCATACTGGCTAATTCTCCCCGGCCGCCGCGCAGGCAGGCATCTGCCACCCGTTAGGCGAATTCTACTGCTATATTAGCAGTTGCACTCTCCCATGGAATCGGTGTGGAGAGCATTCGCGCTGCCTGCGCAGCACCTACGTTCACTCATTACACACCACCTCCTTTCGTTGCATTGAGCATACCATGCCATACCGTTTGCGTCAAGCGGTCAGCGGACGTTTTCGTCGGGGCCGCAAATCTGCCTGCGAGACACGCGTTTTCCGTGCTATCATCGCAGGTGATACGGTTGCGGCGCGACGGCGCGGGACATAGAGTTATCGAGATATTGAGACTGGTGAAGGCAGATCGTATGAGTAAGACGACGGCGAGGCATAACACACCAATGGCGGGCAAGACGGTTGACGAGACGCGAATGGTGATGTCGCGCCTGATGCAGCCGCCTGACGCCAACTCATGGGGCAACGTCCACGGCGGTGCAATCATGCGGATGGTGGATGAGGCCGGTGGTGTCGCCGCCATTCGCCACTCGCGGTGCCAGGCCGTCACCGTTTCCATGGATCGCATGACCTTCAAGCAGCCCGTGCATATCGGCGACCTGCTCACCATCCGCGCCTGCCTTACCTTTACCGGGCGGAGCTCGATGGAGGTAGAGGCCGTTATCGAGGCGGAGAATATCCGGACGGGCGAAGTGCGCTACGCCGGAACGTGCTATCTCGTCTACGTCGCGATTGACGACCAGGGTCACCCGGTGCCTGTGCCGCCGCTGCTGGTGCGCACCGACGAGGAGCGCGCCCGCTGGCGAGCCGCCGAACAACGCCGCGCCCTGCGCGCCTCCCACGAGGAAGGAGCATCCGCGTGAGTGATTCGCGTCGCGACACCCATCCATCGTCGCCAACCGGCGTGAACAATCAGGCGGCAATCTCGCGACTGCTGGAGCACACCGAGTCGCTCAATGTCCGCTTCCTCAACCTGGAGTTTACCGATGTGGTCGGTCTGGCCAAGTCGGTGACGATTCCAGTCGAGCAGCTTGGCGACTGCCTTGCCAACGGCAAGTGGTTCGACGGCTCAGCGATCGAGGGGTTCGCCCGGGTGGCGGAGACCGATATGTTCCTGCGGCCTGATCCGGCGACGTTCGCGGTGGCTCCCTGGCGCGCCGACATGCTGGGCGACGACCTCGCGGGCGGAGCGATGGCGCGGATGATCTGCGACGTGCTGATGCCCACTGGCGAACGATTCGAGGGCGACCCACGCGCCGTGCTGTATGCCGCGCTGGCCGAGGCCGCCGCGCTCGGCTACCGGTATATCGTCTCGCCCGAGCTGGAATTCTTCCTGCTGCACGATGGCGGTGAGTCTGGACCGGAGCCGCTGCTGCATGATCGTGGCGGCTACTTTGACCTCTCGACCGATCCCGCCGCCGACGTGCGCCGCGAGATTTGCGCGGAACTGGCGCGGATGGGCATTGGCATCGAGAGCAGTCATCATGAGGTGGCTGCCGGCCAGCACGAGATCGATTTTATCCCCGACGACGCGCTGCGCATCGCCGATGCGGTCGTCACCGCGCGCTACACCATCAAGGCCATTGCCCAGCGCCATGGGCTGCTGGCAACCTTCCTGCCGAAACCGTTTTACGCAATCAATGGTTCGGGCATGCACACCCATCAGATGCTCGTACGGCAGAATGACGGCTCTAACGCCTTCGCCGACGTGACCAACACGGGCTACGGACTCTCCACGTTGGGGCAGCATTTCATCGCGGGCCAGCTCGAACACGCGCCAGGGATGTGCGCCGTCGTCGCGCCACTGGTCAACTCCTACAAGCGGCTGGTGCCAGGTTTCGAGGCGCCAGTGATGATTAGCTGGGGACGCGTCAATCGCGAGGCGTTGGTGCGGGTGCCGCGTGCGACGCCGGGCCAGCCAGAGACGTTGCGGGTGGAGCTGCGCAGCCCTGACCCCAGTTGCAACCCCTACCTGGCCTTCGCCGTGATGCTTCGCGCCGGACTCGATGGCATCGCCCGCGAGCTGCCACTGGCTCCCCCGGTCGAGGAAGGGCTGTACACGCTCGAAGAGTCTGCCCGGCTGCGCAAGGGCATCGCCGTCCTGCCCGCGACGCTCGGCGAGGCGCTGGCCGCGCTGGCCGAGGATGACGTGGTGCGCATGGCGCTTGGCCCGCTCGTGGCTGCCTGGTTCGACGAGGCCAAAGGGCAGGAATGGCAGGAGTACCGCCGCCAGGTTCACGCCTGGGAGCTGAGCAAATACCTTCCGCTGTTTTAGGCCGAGACTACACCGCAGGCGCTGTCCATT
The DNA here is from genome assembly GCA_027307065.1 of Ktedonobacteria bacterium. GTDB lineage: Bacteria > Chloroflexota > Ktedonobacteria > Ktedonobacterales > JADMIN01 > DAHUXT01. The sequence continues at coordinate 13,830 of DAHUXT010000048.1, read as the reverse complement.
GGGCAAGCCATTCCACGCACTGGCTGCTGGTGCCGTACTATCACACGCCAGCCTCTCGGTATATTTGCCCAGTTCCTGTGTATCTAACGTTGCATACGTTGCAAATAGCACCATTTCGGCGCGAAAGATTACCTACGGTTGCTAAATCAACCTACCGAGTAGGCTATACTCGCATGGTGTAATCCTCTGGAGCAGAGAGGATTATCTGAGCGTCAGCAGTTTTCGCTGCTCGCTAGTACTACGGTTTCCTAGACATTCTGGAGGAATGCATGCGACGTAAGCCCCTGTTTCTTGCGGCATCACTCGCATTGGTAGTGGCGCTGCTGGCAACCGGATCGCTACTGGTGACGCATCGGGCGTCGGCAAGTAGCGGCGCAACGTACAACATCAACACATTGGCAGGTAAGGTAGCGTCGGTCAATGGCACCGCGGGCCTGCAAATCCGCTTCTCGGCTTTCATCCAGGACGAGGCGGATGTGAACGACAACTTCCCCGGTGGCACCTCCGCGCCGATCAATCCAACGAATGTGCTCTCCAGCCCACTCGATGGCACGACGGTCGCCGCGCCGAACGTGACCGCCAATCAGGATACCGCGGGCGCGCCACAGAACGAGACGGCCATCGCTGTTGATCCGAACAACCCCAATCGTGTGGTTGGGTCGGCCAATGACTACGTCACCCGCACCTGGACCTGCACCAAGAATGGCACGCCGTGCAGCGGACTGGGCGATGGCTATTCGGGCACTTATTTTTCTAATGACGGCGGCGCCACGTGGTGCTGCTCCTCGAATCTGGATGGCACGAGCCAAGGCACGCTGATTCCGGGCGTCACCCATCTTTCCGGCGGCCAGTATGACGCTGGCGGCGACCCGGCGGTGGCATTCGATAGCCGGGGCAACGTCTACTATGCCGGTCTTGGCTTCAACCGCGCCTCCGCGCCGAACACCGTAACAGTGAACAAGGGTACGTTTGATGGCTCTGGCCAGCTCTCCTGGGGCGCGCCGACCTTCATCAACCCAACGACATCACCAGCCATCTTCAACGACAAAGAGTGGATCGCGGCCGACCACTACACCACCAGCCGCTACCGCGACCGCGTGTATGTCAGCTGGACGCGTTTCGTCTTCAACGGCAACAACGGCAACTACGTGCAGTCGCCCATCAACTTCGTCTACTCCACCGATGGTGGCCATACCTTCAGCGCGCCACAGAGCATCTCTGGCAACGTGCTGTATGACCAGGGTTCGCGCCCGGTCGTCGGGCCTGATGGCTCGGTCTATGTCTTCTTCGATGGCGCCACGCGCCTCGCGACGCTGGATAGCACCTATGTCGTCAAGTCCACCGATGGCGGCGTGACCTTCGGCAAGCCTGTTGCTATCAGCACCCTGAATGAGATCTCGCCGCCGACTGATACGGCTTTCCGCGTCAACAGCTTCCCGGCGGCGGATGTCAACCCGGTGAATGGCGACGTCTATGCCGCATGGTCCACCGAGGAGTCCGACGCCAACGGTCACCATGCCGCGGCGGTCTATAGCGTCTCGCACGACGGCGGCGCCACCTGGGCCAGCCCCGCGCCGATCTTCCCGGCGATGGATACCGCGACGCGCACCCCGGATGGCTACACCAGCAGTACCCCGGTGACGCCGGATACCCAGACCGTCGATACGTTCTGGCCGGGCGTGGCGATCTCGCCAACCGGACGGGTCTACCTGTCGGCATACGCCGCCGATGTGGTCTCGCCCTGGCAGAAGTGCGCCAAGCCAGCCACTCCGACGGCGGTTGGCCGCATCAATTGTCTGCAGCTCGGCGCGTGGGTCAACAATGCCCGCCTCGATTACGCCGTCAATGACCTGACGACGGGCGTCTCGCGGGTTGTCTCCACGCATCCGACCAACACCCGCAGCCAGTTCGGCGGCGGATTCATCGGCGACTACACCGATATCGCCGTTGGGTCAGACAACGTCTTCCATGCCATGTGGACCGACACCAACAACAAACAGACAGTGCATTGGTTCTACGGGTTTGAGTTCGTGCCGACGATCATCAACCAGGAAGATGTCGTTGTAGACAGCGAAAACTTCTAGTCATTGCGCTCGTCGTACCACGTGCGATGACGTACAAACGACCCCTCTCTGGCCGATGGGCTGGAGAGGGGTTTGCGTTTCCTTTGTACGCTGCGTGGTTCACGATGGCCGCGATGGGCTACCAGCCCGTCTCCTCGGGTGGATCCACTGGCTCACACTCGGTATGGCATGGCCGCCATTCCGAGAGCGCATAGCCGAGGTCGGTCTGGGTCACAAGCGGTAGACTCTCAAAGCGTCCGGTCCCGCAGTGGACGCAGGGCCGCAGCAGAACTAGGCTGCCCGCCTGATACTGGAACACCACGCCCGCACAGGTGGCAATCGCCCGGCGGGCCTCTTGATTTACCGCGATCGCGCTGTCCGGAAGCGCGCATCCAGTGAGATCGCGAACGCGCATGGCGAATTCGCTCCGCAGATGGGTGTCGCCTCCGCGCACTTCGAGCGCATACGCCGCGATTGCCGTTGTCTGCCAGGTGGCCCGCGCGTTGGTCCGGGCGTTCGTCGAGGCATCGCCCCACCCATTGGCCCTTGCCGCCTGTAGGCGGCCAGTAGTGGGAACCGGAACCGACTTCATGTGCGGTGTCTGGGGCAGCATAGTCACCCCTCCCTGTCTCTGCTAATCCCTGTTGCCGTGCTCAGTGTCCGGAAGACCCCGAGGGTGGGGCATCTGGCGGCATCATATGAATATCCTCATCTGCGGCGCTGGCCAGCACATCAGCCATATCGGGCGCCGCTGTAGGCGGCGTGAAGGTCGCGCGGTCGGTGATAGGCACGCCAACATGGCGAAACCAGCGCTCGTGGCTGCCGGGCATGGAATTCGTGGATACGAGCCGCCCTGGCGCTGACCCGTTGTTGCGGAAGGTGTGCAGTACGCCGCGAGGAATAATGACGCACGAGCCAGTCTCCGCTTCAAACCAGGTATCACCGCTGAGGAAGGAGAACGGGCCCTCCAGGACGAAGTGTGCTTCCGTCTGCTGATAATGGATATGCGGCGGGGGCCCACCTCCTGACGGGATGGTGCTCACGAAAAGCGTCAGGCCGTCGCGCTCGCCATCGGCTTTGAATGTCACCTGGTCACCCAGAATCCAAAGTGATTCGCCCGCTCCCGGCGGCAGATAGGTGGCAGTAGATTGCTGAACCTTGTCCATGGATGCCCCTTTTCAGAGATGTCGAATCTGACGTCGTAAAGGAATCTGACGTCGTAAAGGAATCCGATGCGAATGGGTCCGGTGTTGCCCGCCTGGTCATTACGTGTCGTGCTCGATCTACCCGCAGTGATCGCTAGCTGGAACGGCCTCCTTCCTGTGAGGTGGCGGCTGGCAGACTCGCGTTCTCACCGGCGCGGGCGGATTGCTGCTCTGTGGGTGCCCATGCCCGCTCGAATACCGCGAGGATATCTGGAATCAGGCCGCTGAAGCGGTCGGAACCAGACGGGAGGAGATTGCGTTTGGCCAGATGCTCGGCGATAATCCCGTGGCGAACGGCCATGAGGATGTCGACCACACGTTCTGGCGGCACCCCAGCGTTTATCGCTCCCGACTCGATGACCTCGCCTATGCCTCGACGTGCTCCGGCCAACATCGCGCCGATTTCTTCGCGCACGGCGGTCGAGTGCGTATAGCCTGGCACGGAGTCGCCCCAGATCAGGCTGTACAGGTCGGGATGCTCGCATGCCAGGTCCAGGCGCACCGTGAACCATTGATGGATGCGCCCCCAATCGGGCGCGGTTGTCTGCAAGACTATCTGCTCCGGTTCGTGAAAGAGGCGATGGCCCCGCAGGAAGAGTTCGTCGTAGAGCGCCGCCTTATTCGGAAAGTACTTGGCAAGCGCCTGCCCGCTGACGTCGAGCCGCCGGGCAACCTCATTGAGGTTGAGCGCGGCCACACCCTGCTCCCGCATCACACTGCGAGCCGTCGCCAGAATCGCGTCGATGGTCTCTTGCCGGTACAGCCGCCGACGTTCCTTGAGCGAGGTAACAGGGGACCCTGTGCCAGTGTCGCGCGCTGCTTCCTGTGCCATATATTGCCTCGAGTCAGTTGTCTCAATCATCTGTAGTTGGTAGTACCAACTAATATTGTTGTCGAAAGTATAATGCGCGAATGTGCCGCTGTCAACCCCCTCTCCACACCTGCGATGAGCGCATGATAAAGATAGAAGCCCCCTCTCCGTTGCTGAAGAGGGGGCCGAGTGACTGGCGCTGCGAGACTACCGGCGGAGGCTATCTGCGGGCGTTCTGCGCCGCCTGTAAGACTGCGCGCTGGCTCAGCACACGAATCAGGTGCGCGCGATAATCCGACGAGGCGTAGCTATCGCCCATCAGATCAACGCCGTCCGCCGCATTGGCGCATGCCGCCGCCACCGATTGCGCGTCGAGTGGCTTGCCAGCGAGCGCCTGCTCTGTGCTCGTGGCCCGCGTGGCATGCGAGCCAGCGCCCGTGATGCCGATGCGCGCCGCCTGGCAGTTCCCATCGGCGCCTACCATCACGATAGCCGCGATGCCCACCACCGCGTAGCCACTAGCGGGATGGCGGTGTTTGAGATACGCGGTTCCGGTGCCGGGCGCGTCCGTCGCTGAGAAGCTCACCGACGTCACTACCTCGTTGGGTTCCAGCGCGGTTGTCAGCACATCCTGGAAAAAGTTCGCCGCGTCGTAGGTATGGTTGCCGCTGGGACCCGTTGCCGTCACGACCGCGCCAAGGGCTACCGCCGCCGCGGGCAAGTCACCGGCAGGGTCAGCATGCGCGATGCTGCCACCGACGGTTCCGCGCGAGCGCACCTGTGGATCGCCCACCTGTGAGATCGTTTGCACCAGGAGCGGACAGCGCCGCTGCACATCGGCGGAGTCAAGCACGTCGACATAGGGGGTCATCGCGCCGATGACAATGCTATTGCCATCCACGCGTATGCCGCGCAGACTCTGCACCTTCCCCAGGTCTATCACGGTCTTTGGCTCGGCCAGCCGCAGCTTGAGCATCGGAATCAGGCTCTGGCCGCCCGCCAGTAGCTTGCCGTCGTCTCCGGCGGCCTGCATCTGTGCGAGCACATCAGCCAGCGACGTCGGCGCGGCATAGGCAAAATTACTGGGATACATCGCATCCTCCCTCCGCGCTATTGACCCGGCTGACCGGGCTGATTGGCATTACCACTGCCACTGCCACTGCCACTGCTCTTCGCGGCCTGAATCGCCTGCCAGACGCGCTCAGGTGTCAGCGGCATGTCGATATGCTTGATGCCCAGCGGCGAGAGCACATCGACCACCGCGTTCACCACTGCCTGGCTCGACGCGATCGTGCCCGTCTCGCCCACGCCCTTCACGCCCGTCAGGTTGTGCGGGCAGGGTGTCTCTGTGCGCGCCGTCTCGATGGTAGGAATGTGGGTTGCGTTCGGCACCGCGTAATCCATCATGCTGCCGGTGATGAGCTGGCCCGCCTCATCATAAATGGCGTGCTCGTAGAGCGCCTGGCCGATACCCTGCGCCACGCCGCCATGCACCTGGCCATCCACGATCATCGGATTGATGACCACGCCGACATCGTCCACCGCGACATAGCGCAAGATCTTCACCTCGCCGGTATCGGGGTCCACCTCGACGGTGCAGATGTGCGCGCCGAACGGATAGGTAAAGTTCGTCGGGTCGTGGAAGCTGCTTTCTTCCAAACCCGGCTCTACGCCCTCTGGCATGTTCCACGCCAGATTCGCCATCAAAGCGACTTCCTGGATGGTCTTCTTCTTGTCGGGGCTGCCCTGCACATGGAAGGTGCCGGAGTCGAAAACCATATCGTCTGGCGAGGCTTCCAGCAGATGCGCCGCGACCTTCTTCGCTTTCTCGATGACCTTCTGGGTCGCTTTGTAGATCGCGGTGCCGCCGACTGCCGTGGAGCGGCTGCCGTACGTGCCCCAGCCCATCGGGATGGCTGCGGTATCACCATGCACGACGTCGACGTCTTCCGCTGGGATGCCAAGCATGTCTCCCACCAACTGCGCGAAGGTGGTCTCCTCGCCCTGGCCGTGAGGATTGGTGCCGGTGAGCACGACTGCCTTACCGGTCGCCAGCATACGCACCGTCCCTGGCTCCCACAGACCGCCCTGGAACCCCATCGCGCCCGCCGCCGGAGATGGCGCCAAGCCACAGACTTCTACGTAGGTGGAGAGGCCGACGCCCTGGTAGCGCCCCTGCTGGCGCATCTGCTGCTGCTGCTGCCGGAAGCCGTTATAATCCGCCATCTCCAGCGCCTTGTCGAGCGTTCCCTGATAGTTGCCGCTATCATAGGTGAGCGTTCCGGCCGAGGTATACGGGAAGGCATCGGCTGGGACGAAGTTCTTGCGGCGCACGTCGACCGGATCCATCTGCAGTTCGCCCGCCAGCAGATCGGCCATGCGCTCGATCAGGAAGGCGGCCTCCGGGCGGCCCGCGCCACGATAGGCGTCGGTTGGCGTCGTATTGGTGAAAGCGCCGAGTACGTCGCACGAGTAATTCTGAATCGTGTAGCAGCCCGGCACGATCAAGGCGAAAAGCCATGTCGGCACGCCCGGTGCGGCGGTGGAGAGATACGCGCCCATATTGCTGTATGCCTTGACGCGCAGGCCTGTCATCGTGCCGTCGCGTTTGGCCGCAAGCTCCACATCGGTGATCTGGTCGCGTCCGTGGATGGTCGCCAGGAAGTTTTCGCGGCGATCCTCGATCCACTTCACGGGCCGCCCCGTCACCTGTGATGCGAAGATGGTGAGCGCGTCGCCAGGATAGAAGGGAATCTTGCTGCCGAAGCCGCCTCCAACGTCGCGCGCGAATACCCGTATCTTGTTCTCGGGGATATTGTTGGTGACCGACGCCAGGAATCGCACGATATGCGGATTCTGGGTTGTGTTGTAGAGCGTCAGTTCATCCGCGCCAGACTGCCACTGCGCGACCGCGCCTCGCGGCTCCATCGCGTTGGGGATCAGCCGCTGCTGCACGAAGCGATGGCGAACGACGACCTCGGCTCCGTTGAACGCGCCATCGGGATCGCCGTTGGAGAACGTCCAGTGGAACGCCTGGTTATTCGGCGCGTCGTCGTGCAGTTGGGGCGCTCCTGGTGCCAGCGCCTTCTCAGTCTCGGTGACGACCGGCAGCGGCTCGTAATTGATGTCGATCAGGTCGAGCGCGTCGTGGGCAATCGCGGGCGTTTCCGCGACGACGGCGGCCACCCCATCGCCGGTAAAGCGCACGTGGTCGGTGGCCAGCGCCTTATAGGTCGGCGTCTTGAGGTCGGATGCGGGAATGAGCCACGCCGTTGGGATGCCATTCACCTTACCTTCGAGATCCTGTCCGGTAAGGACGGCATGAACGCCAGGCACCTGTTTCGCCTTCGATGTATCCAGATGTGTGATGCGCGCGTGGGCATAGGGGCTGCGCAAAATCGCCATGTGCAGCATGCCGGGAAGCTTGAAATCGTCGGTATAGGTGCCCTTGCCGGTGATCAGCCGGGGGTCTTCGCGGCGCTTGACCGTCGCGCCAAAGAGTCGTGAGACTGCCATACGAATTCCTCCGTGTTATTGCCCGGATGTCCCGGCGGCTGCGGGTTGCGCCGCGCCACCGCGCATCTGGTCGGCGGCTGCGCGCACGGCCGCGACGATATTTTGGTAGCCGGTGCAGCGGCAAAGATTGCCCTCGAGTTGCTGGCGAATCTCATCATCGCTGATGTTTGGGCTACGCTGGAGCACCCCAACCGCGGCCATCATCATGCCGGGAGTGCAGAATCCGCACTGCAATCCGTGCTTCTCCCAGAATGCCGTCTGAATCGGGTGGTACTGCCCGTTTTGCGCCAATCCTTCGACGGTCTGCACCTGCGCGCCGTCTGCCTGTACCGCGAGCATCGTACAGCTTTTCACTGGCTGGCCATTGAGCAAGACCGTGCATGCGCCACACTGGCTGGTATCACATCCCACATGAGTGCCGGTGAGGTTGAGCGTATCGCGCAGATAATGCACCAGCAGGGTGCGTGGCTCGACGGAACTCTGCTGCTCGACCCCATTCACGGTTACGCGAATGTTTTGGTCCACGACTTCCGATCCTCCCTTGCGCGTCACCGCTCCCATGTGCTCCGCAACGACTTCCAGGGACAGTGTGACGCTAGCCTCTGGCGATTTCGCCCCAATGCGAATCGCCGCCGTTCTACAGGCCGCACTACGATGACGCACTACGATGTGCCATACCATCTCAAGTGAGAGATGGTCCGCATCTATTAGGAGATACCGAGCGTGCGTTGAAGTGGATGAGCGGATGGGCTGATCGTCCGCTCCCCTACTGAATCCCATCCTCCAGGGCTCATCTACAGAAACCGGAAAGCCGAGGGCGCTTCGCCTGGCACTATTGCCGGATAAAGAGCCACACGATGAGTAGTACGACGACGAGTACAGCGATGAACAGCCCGGCGCGCCACGGAAAGTTCATGAGCGGCGTGCGTGCTTGGTCGGCAACTGGCGCCTTAACAGGCGTAGCAGCAGGCGCAGCGGCGGATGCGAGGGACGCGGGCTGCGGTGGATGAATTGGCGCGGTAGGCGGCGGCATCATCGCATCAACTTGCATGGGCGCGCTCTCGGCTGTTGGCGCGCTCTCGGCTGTTGGCACAGGCGCAGCCATTGGCTCAGGTGCGGGTGTTTCCTCCGCTGTCGGTGTCGGTTCAGGCATTGGAGTTGACGCGGGCTGCGCAGCTGTCTCGGGTGCAGCGTTGACGTCCGTAGCAGGTGCTGCATCCACCTGGCTACGTTGAGCGCCGGCATCATCGCCTACGCTGGGCATCATGCTTGGGCTTACGCCGCTCATTCCGGGATTCACGAGAGCAGGCGCATCCATAGCGGCTGGGGTTGGCTCGCTCGCGGAAGCCTGTTCCGGCTGAGGCGGCTCAGATTCCGCTATGGTGGGGGAAGCCGCATCCGGCGCGGCTGGTACGCCTGTCATTGCGGCCATCGCGAGCGATGGAGCTTCGGAGGTGGCAGGCATGCTGGGCAACAGGTCGGCCAGACGGACGAAATATTGCTTGATGAGCAAATTGGCCGCACCGCCAGCCATGCGCATACCGACGCTGGCGATTGCGCCTCCCAGTTGCGCCTGTCCGGTGTAGCGCACGACTGTCGTGCCAGCGTCCTTGGCCTCCAGATGAAGGGTGCCATCTCCATGCAGAATGCCACGAGTGCCTGTGCCGTCGACCACCATGCGATAGCTGTCGGGCTGCTGTGCGTCGAGCACCTGCAGTGTGCCATCATAGATGCCCCTGACCCCGGCCACGCCGACATTCATCCGTACGGCGTACTCGTTCTCGCCAATCGGCTCCAATGACTCGCAACCTGGCACGGCGCGTTTGAGGGTTTCGGGGTCGAGCAGGGCCTTCCAAACTTCTTCGCGGGGAGCATGCAGTGTGTAACTACCGGAGATATCCATGATCCATCATCCCTCCATTTGTCTGCATCACTGTGACAGCTTCGAGGTCGAGAGGATGTTTATCTGAAAAAGGCCGCATCGGCGCACCCCACCGCACCGCACGACACTTTATTTGGGGAAGATACCCGAAGTGTAGCACATACAGTCACTCGTGTGCCGCAAGGCTCAGTTTGCGGTGAAGAGCGCGCGTACGTCAGACGATAGGGGCGTTGGTAGGTAAGCAGGCTTTGCGGGAAAATGCGATACCGGCGGCCCTCGGAAGATTTCTCGCGTGGGGACGCCGGTATTCTGGGATATGCCAGGTTTGCATGAACTCGAATCGACTAGAGCAGGCGGTTGCGCTTCTGTCCCAGCAGCAGGTAGAGCAGCGGACCAGCCACCGGAACTAGCCAGACCAGCAGCAACCAGAGCAGCTTTTCGGAATTGCTCAGGTCATCGCCGACGATCATCACCGTCAGAAAGATGTGGCCGACCAGCGGCACAAAGATGCACACTGCCACCAGCAGGGCCGTCAACAGGCAGCCCATGTCGTTCGAGCCATTCGACCGAGAATACGTTGACACGCGCCAAGCCTCTTTCGCAATGTCTTTCATCTTGCCCGCGTAGCGCACGCGTCATCTGCATGCTATCCTTCTCGACACGAGCAAGAGCGCCTCCAGCGCTGTCCCACACATACTTACGCGGAAGTGTGTCGTAGGTTGAAGCGCCCGCCTGAAACCGCGCGAATCGCCGCTACTCCACCACCAACGGCGCGGCTGGCACATGCTCAGATGCGCTGGCATCTTTGTCAGTTGATGCGATGGTCGTACGCAGTGGAATCTCTTTCAAGAAGAGCGTTGCCACGAATGCCGCGATTGCCATCACCAACAGCGCGATAAATGACGCGTGTACGCCATCTAGCAGGCTACCGCTGACCGCAGCGACAAACTGGTCGTAGATCTTTTGCCCACCCTGCGGCCCAAGGAACGTCTGGAATCCCGCGAGAATCTTGTGCTGCACGTCGGGGTTGACCAGCACCTGTGGATCAGATGGGATTGTGTGGTGACTCGCCGCGGCGGCATCGAGCACCCGCTTGAGTGCGGGCGATTGCGCCTTGGCAAAACTGGAGGCGTAGACATTGGCGACAATCGTTCCCATCACCGAGATGCCCACCGTCGAGCCGATCGAGCGGCTGAACTGCACCGACGATGTGACGACGCCGAGTCGATTGTAGGGAAGCGCGTTTTGCACGGCGACGGTATAGTCCGGAAGCACGAAGCCCAGGCCTAGGCCGATGATGACCATGTTGCGCACCAGCGAGAAGTTATCGGTATTCGCGCCCATGCCGAGCGCCAGTAACACGCCAACCGTACAGATTGCCAGGCCGACAATCGCAACACGCTGATAATGGCCCGTGCGTGAGACGATCTGGCCACCAGCAATATTGGTCACCACGACGCCAAGTGTTAGCGGCGTGATGACCGCGCCAGAGCTTGTCGCCGACTGGTGGAGTACGCCCTGCACGAACAGGGGCAGATAAACGCCGAGTCCCAGCAGCAGCGGGCCAACGAACATGCTGGCAAGAAACGCCGCCGAGAATATCTGGTTGCGGAACAGATCGAGCGGCAGCAATGGCTCGCTCACCCGCGCCTCTATCAGCGCAAACGCGACGAACATCACCAGAGAGAGCGCCAGCGCCCCGATCACCTGCGGCGATCCCCATGGATAGCTGGAACCAGCCCAGGTCATCGCGATTAGCAGGGGGACGACCGCGGCGACGATGGTGGCGACGCCGAACCAGTCGATGCGCCGGTTGCGACCCCGGCTGCCAGTGGCCGGGAAGCCGAGCAGCAGCGTAATCAGCGCAATCGCGCCGACCGGCAGATTGACATAGAATACCCAGCGCCAGCCGGGATTATCGGTAATCCAGCCGCCAAGGCTCGGCCCAAACACCGACGCCAGCCCGAAGGTCGCCGCGATCACGCCTTGCCAGCGTCCCCGTTCGGCGGGGGTAAAGAGATCGCCGATGCTGGCGAACGCGCCCGATTGCAACGCGCCAGCGCCAATGCCCTGCAATCCACGGAAGATGATCAGTTCGTTCATCGTCACGGCACGGCCACACAGCGCCGACCCCAGCACAAAGACGATGACGCCGAAGACCAGGATGGGCTTCCGGCCCAGCTGGTCAGAAACCTTGCCCGCGATAGGAATCACGCAGGTGGCTGTAAGCAGATACGCCGTGACGACCCAGGAATAGCGGTCGAATCCATTCAATTCGGCGATGATGCGCGGCAATGCTGTGCCCACGATGGTCTGATCGATCGCGGAGACCAGAATGCAGAGCAACACGCCCGCCAGCGCGAGAAACAGTTGCCTGCGGTCGAGTTGGGGCGGCGCGCCCGCGTCACGATCTGCCATACCGCCAGCCGGGAGGGCGTTTGTGCGCTGTTCTTCCATAGTGGTATATCTCCGCTCGATAACCATGGTTGCGTTGGATGGTCTGGACGTGCGCTGGAAATGCGCAGGTGTATCTGCATGGCATAGCACGAGATGACGGCGCAATAAATGCGCGCAATACTGCCTGAGGCAATACTGCATAAAAGGTAGCGTACCGTGGCATGGCAAGATGTGACAATGGCCAAAGGGACAGATTTCCCGCCAGAACTGGCGCACATCGCTTGTCTCTCACCATCGCCAATGCTAGACTCTCTCGCATGAGCATTGCCACCGTCTCTGCCCACGAAGAGCCACGGATTCTCTGGGCTGATTGGATGATACGAGCAGGCACGCCACTTCCTGTTCTGGCCGCGTAAGCCCGGCGCTATTGCTTGCGCGGCGGAATGTGGCGCCGCCTGATGCTGTCGCGCTCACTGGCCATTTCAACGGCAGGATGAGCGCCGGATACGTTTGTGTCTCTGTGCCTCAGGCTGCTTCGTTCTTCGCCACTGTTCGCCGTCTATTCCCCGTCCTTGTCGTGCGCTGGGCGCCCTCTCCGCGTTCGCTCCCTGTGGCAGACGCGCAGCGCCAGCCATGCATCCGTTGGAAGGAGATGTTGATGGCATCCGAAGAACGGGCCGCGCCTGAGGTAACACCGTCGCGGCCAACACGTCCCGTCCCGCTCTGGCGCAATCGTTCATACCTGCTGCTTTGGAGCGGTCAGGCGATCTCGTCCATTGGTGGCGAAGCATCGCACCTGGCGTTTCCGCTGCTCATTCTCGCTGTCACGCATTCACCCGCGCAGGCTGGGTTCGCCGGAGCGTTGCGCGCGCTGGCCTATCTGTTGCTCGGTCTGCCCGCCGGAGCCCTCATCGATCGCTGGGATCGCAAACGTACGATGATGATCTGCGATGCCGGGCGTGCGTTGGCGCTGGGTAGCATCCCACTGGCGCTGGCGACGAATTCGTTGACGATGGCGCAGATCTATCTCGTCTCGGTGATAGAAGGGTCGTTGTTCGTCTTCTTTGGTCTCGCGGAATTCTCGGCGCTGCCGCACGTCGTGGAGAAATCGCAACTGCCCGCCGCCACCGCACAGAATGAGGTGACCAGCGGCGTCGTGACATTCATTGGCCCGGCGCTCGGCGGCGCGTTGTTTGGCGTAGCGCGGGCGCTGCCATTCCTGGTGGACGCCGTATCCTACGCGGCCTCGGTGTTCTCGCTGTCGTGGATTCGCCTGCCATTTCAAGAGGAACGCGTCCGCAAGCCAGCGAGCCTGCGCGCCGACATCCGTGAAGGGATAACGTGGCTGTGGCGCGAGCCAGTCATCCGCTCGCTGATGCTGCTGCACAGCGGCTTGATTCTCTCGTACGAGGGGATGCTGCTACTGGTGTTGGTTATCGCCGAACATCAGCACGCGTCACCGCTTGTCATCGGTTTGATGTTCGGCATCAGTGGCGTGGGGAGCATTTTAGGGGCGCTGCTTGGCGCTCAGGTCCACAAGCGGTTGCAGCTGGGGCAGATTCTTGTCGCCGCGTTCTGGCTGTTCGCGTTGCTTTGGCCGCTCTACGCCATAGCGCCGTCTCCGCTGGCTTTGGGCGTTGTGCTGGCCGCATTCTGGGTGGTGGATGAGACGTATGATGTCGCGCAGATCAGCTACCGGCAGACGCTCATCCCCGACGCGGTACGCGGCCGCGTCATCGGCGCATTTCGTCTGGTCGCGTTCACCTGCGAGGCGCTCAGCACCGGGCTGACCGGGCTGCTCTTGCAGCGGTTCGGCGCGCTGACAACCATCGCCGTGTTCGAGTGCGCGCTGGTGGCGCTGGCTATCGCCGCGACACTCAACCGATCGTTGCGCCTGGCAAGGCCCATCGCGGACCTTTGAGGAGCGCCAATGGCCGCCTTGCACAGTGCCATGCC
>DAHUXT010000489.1 GCA_027307065.1 Ktedonobacteria bacterium | reverse complement strand
AGCGTGGTCAGCGCGTCACCAAGGGCGTCGCCGGGTGGCACATTGATCGCCCGTACCGGCGCGTCTGGCATCGGCGCCACCAGCGCGCGTATCAGCGCAATCGCGTCGTCGCGGCGCGCATCAGCCGTCGCGGCCCGTGAGCCGAAATCCATGACGCTGTAGCCAACCTTGGACGACATGGAGATGAGGCTGGCGCGTATCGCCTGCCCGTCGAGCAGCGCGGTGGCGGAGAGTGTCGGCGCCATGCGCTCAAGCGCCGGGAGATCGCGCTGCCAGGGCGAGGGCACCTGATGGAGCGCGGCGAAGTCGGCCAGCGCGCGCGCAACCGGGATGACCTGCACCGGCAGCGACTGATCAATTGGCGACAGATCGTTGGCAAGCGGGCCAGTGAAGACCGCGAGGCTGCGAACATTTACGAAGCCAAGACGCGTGTAGAGCCGCCGCGCCGGAGCATTTTGCGCCAGCACCTCCAGGCCCACCGCAGCCAGCCCCAGCGTCCGCGCCTCGGTGATCGCCGCCTGCATCAGCGGAGCCGCCTGGCCGCGCCCACGCCACGCTGGCGCGAGTCCCATGCCGCCAATCCACCCACGTAAGCCGCGAACCGCCATGAGCACGACACCCATTGGCCTGTCGTCCGCATC
>DAHUXT010000488.1 GCA_027307065.1 Ktedonobacteria bacterium | reverse complement strand
TCAACCGCATACCCAACTGTTGCCGCCGTCGCCGGATTCGTTCCATGCGCAGAATCGGGAATCAGAACTTTTTTTCGCGCCGAGCCCTTTGATTCGTGATAAGCCCGAACCATTAGCAGGCCCGTCATCTCGCCCTGAGCGCCGGCTGCCGGTTGCAGCGTGATGGCGTCCATGCCGGTAATTTCGATCAGGCATTCGCTCAGCGTTTTCATGATGCGCAGCGCGCCCTGCGAAATTTTCTCCGGCTGATACGGATGCGCATTCGCCAGACCATCCATGCGGACCACCGCTTCGTTGACCCGCGGGTTGTACTTCATCGTGCACGACCCTAGCGGATACATGCCGAGATCGATGGCATAGTTCCACGTCGAAAGTCTCGTAAAGTGGCGAATAATCTCAATCTCGCTCACTTCGGGCATATTGCCGAGGTTGCTTCTTTCCTGTGAACCCAAAAGCTGCTTTGAATCCACTTCAGGAACATCGAGCGGAGGCAATTTCCAGGCGGCTTTGCCCGGCGATGACTTCTCGAAGATCAGGCCCTCGTTCTGGCTGGTGTGGTGGGTGGCTTTAAGGTCTGGGAATTTGTTCATCGCACCACCTCCGGCACCGCTTCTTCTTCCCCGGCGGATAAGCCTTTCTCAGACCG
>DAHUXT010000487.1 GCA_027307065.1 Ktedonobacteria bacterium | reverse complement strand
AGGTGGCGCAAGCGCCCATGGAAATAACCCATTTCGGTTCGGGCATCTGCTCATACAGCCTGCGGATGACCGGCGCCATCTTCTGGGAGACGCGTCCGGCGATCACCATCAGGTCCGACTGCCGCGGAGAGGGGCGAAAGACCTCGGCTCCAAAGCGGGCGACGTCGAAGCGCGCGCCTCCCATCGACATCATCTCGATGGCGCAGCAGGCCAGGCCGAAGCTCATGGGCCAGATGGCGTTCTTGCGGCCCCAGTTGACCACGCTGCCGAGGGTGGTCATCACGAGCGATTCGCCGAATTCGTCGGGTTCCGGCTCCTGGTCGATGCGCGCGAAGAGCTCCGGGGGCTGGCTCAGATGAAATTTTGTGTCGGTCAAATCCACGAAACCATTGTCTCACGGCTACACTGAAAGTTTCCATGAGCGACGAAAATCTTCTGGCCCGCGCCGCGCAGGCGTACGGAATCGAGCTGCGTTATTACGATACGTGGGGGCGGGCGCATGAGGCTTCGCCTGAAGTCGTGCGCGCGCGGTTGGAATCTTTGGGATTCGCGGCGGGGAGCGATGAGGAGAACGCGCGCGGGCTGGCGGAACGCGAGGCTGCGGAGCGGAGGCGGCCGATCGACTCTACGCTCGTGGTGCGCGAGGATGCCGAT
>DAHUXT010000486.1 GCA_027307065.1 Ktedonobacteria bacterium | reverse complement strand
AGGCTGACATCGGCGTGGCGATGGGCACAGGCACAGATGTCGCGATGGAGGCGGCGGGCGTGACCCAGGTGAAGGGCAACCTGCGCAGCCTGGTCACGGCGCACACACTCTCGCACACGACGATGAACGTCATCCGCCAGAATCTCTTCTGGGCCTTCGCCTACAACACCGTGCTGATCCCGATTGCCATCGCGTCGCCCGCGATTCCGTGGCTGCGCGAGACGGCGCCGATCTTCGCGGCTGGGGCGATGGCGCTCTCATCGGTGACGGTGGTGACGAATTCGCTGTCACTGCGCCGATTCGGACGTGTGCGCGAGGCGCAAGCGAGGGTCTAACTGCCTTCGTCGCTGGCGAACGGAAGTCGCGGACGCATTGGGCGCCTGCGACATGGAGACATGAATAATCATAGATCTATGCCCCCAGGAGGCATAGGCATTGCGACAGGAGCATTCTCAGCATGGCGACCACACAGGAAACCGTTCTCTCAGTTCCCGATATTAGCTGCGAGCACTGCGTCAAGACGATCAACGGAGCTCTCGGCGCGGTGCCAGGCGTCGAAGCGGTCAGCACCGATATTCCAACCAGGTCCGTCCAGTTGCGGTACGATCCGTCCCAGGTTTCAATGGAGCAGATCGAGGCGACCCTGGATGATGCGG
>DAHUXT010000485.1 GCA_027307065.1 Ktedonobacteria bacterium | reverse complement strand
AGTCGCCGACCATTTCACGGGCCGGGGCCTCGTCGTCGACAATAACGATATGCGGACTTTGGCTCATGGATCACGCCTCTGCCGGCAATGTGACGGTGAACGTCGAGCCCTGTCCGGGGCCGGCGCTGTTGGCGGTGACCTCGCCGCCATGCATGTCGATAATGCGCTTGACGATCGACAGCCCGAGACCGGTCGAGCTCTCGCCGGCGGTCGGCTTGGCGGACAACCGCTGGAAGCGCCCGAACAGCCGGCCGAGATCCTCCGGCGACAGTCCGGCGCCCTGGTCGACGACGCGGATCACGGTCCAGTTCGCTTCCTGGCCGACGACGACCGAAATCTTGCCGCCGATCGGGCTGTATTTGATGGCGTTGCTGATGAGGTTGTCGATCGCCTCGCGAATCCGGTCGGCATCGCATGCCGTGATCAGGTTGGGTGTCGCCGAAACCGCAATCGATTGCTGCTTGTTGACGGCCAGCGGATGGTTGGCGTCGGCGACCTCAGTGACCAGAGCCGCGATATCGACCGCCTCGCGGCGGATGGTGATGTCGAATGCATCCGCCATCGCATCGGAGATCAGGTGATCAACCATCGAGGTCAGGCGTTTGGTGGCGTCGCGGACATGATCGATCTGGGCAGTGACACTCTCGCGAGAGGAG
>DAHUXT010000484.1 GCA_027307065.1 Ktedonobacteria bacterium | reverse complement strand
AATCCAAATGTAAATACGTAAACCAATAATACTGATACTTATTTGGTCTGACACTGAGAGTCATCGTGTGCCGGGTGCCGTCGGTATACGCAATCTCGACATGCACGTCGCCCTGCACACCACGAAATGGCCCTACTACCTCGGGAGCATACTCTGCTGGGCCAATCTGGACGGAGCGAACGCTCACAAAAGCGATAGGACGATGCACCGCGCATGAATGTCCGTCCAGCACTGGATCGTGCGCATCATCGTAGAGCGCCAGGTCCTGCGCGCAAGGGTAAGTGCCTGCTAGCTTTTGGTAGTCGGCAATAAAGTGGAGAATCACCCCCTCGGGACGCGAGTCGAGTAACTCCGGGCCAGGCGGCCCCTGCTCCGGGGTATAGGTGACCGTTTTGCCAAAGACTCCCCAGAACGGATTGGGAATGTTATGCGACGACTGGTACTGCACGTAAGGGATGAGCCAAACGGACAGGAGCCCACCAAGCACGAGAAGGCTCATGCCGAGGGCCAGGGCTCTGAGCATGCACCCACGCTGACGCTTGCCTGACAGCGGCGCGAGAGGTGTCCCGGAGGTCACTCCGGAGGGGGAATGGTATGAATCGTCTTCCATGGCATTCCTCGCGATCCTGTTTCTGCCCACAGCAAGAATATCTCGCGCAACGCCAGCTCACCGCTGCTCACCCCTGC
>DAHUXT010000483.1 GCA_027307065.1 Ktedonobacteria bacterium | reverse complement strand
TGAAGACCTTGGTGATCTCGTCCTTCACTTTCTGGGCCATGTCGGCGTAGGAGCTGGTGACGCTCTTTTCGTGGAACCCGAGCGCCTTCCCCTGGGTGATGTCCCGGGCGCCGACGTTCGACGTCATGATGACGACCGTGTTCTTGAAGTCGATGACGCGGCCGTAATTGTCGGTCAGGTGCCCCTCATCCAGCACCTGCAGCAGGATGTTGAACACGTCCGGATGCGCCTTCTCCACTTCATCCAGCAGAACCACAGAATAAGGCCTGCGCCGCACCGCCTCCGTCAACTGGCCCGCCTCCTCATAGCCAACGTAGCCGGGAGGCGCGCCGATCAGACGGCTCACGGTGTGGCGTTCCTGATACTCTGACATGTCGATGCGCACCATCGCGCGCTCGTCGTCGAAGAGGTACGCCGCGAGTGCCTTCGCCAGCTCGGTCTTGCCGACACCGCTCGGGCCGAGGAAGAGGAAAGAGCCGATGGGCTTGCCCGGATCGCGGAGGCCCACCCGACCGCGTCGCACCGCGCGCGAGACGGCTTTCACCGCTTCGTCCTGGCCGACGACGCGCTTCTTGAGGTGAGCCTCCATGTGCATGAGCTTCTCGCGCTCGGACTGGAGCATGCGCGCGACGGGGATCCCCGTGAGCTTCGCGATCGTGGCGGCTATGTCCTGCTCCTCGACCTCGCGGCGCATGTA
>DAHUXT010000482.1 GCA_027307065.1 Ktedonobacteria bacterium | reverse complement strand
CCGCGCGCACCGACATCGCCGGAGAGATTCGCGCCCTGGATAATTTTTCGCTCGAAGTCGCTCCCGGCGAATGGATTGCCATCATGGGTCCCTCGGGCTCGGGCAAGTCGACCCTCATGCACTGCATGGCGGGGTTGGACCGGCCGTCGTCGGGCCAGGTCTTCGTCGGCGAGATGGAGCTCGGACGCCTCGACGACACGGGGCTCACCCAGATGCGGCGCGATCGGATCGGCTTCGTCTTCCAGTCCTATCACCTCATCCCCACCCTCACCGCCGAAGAGAACGTCCTCCTGCCTATGGAACTCTCCGGCCAGGATTCCGGTGGCCGCGCCCGCGCCCGCGAACTGCTCGACCGCGTCGGACTCTCCGGCCGCTTCGATCATTACCCTGTGCAGCTTTCGGGCGGCGAGCAGCAGCGCGTCGCGCTCGCCCGCGCACTCGCACCCGATCCGGCCATTCTGGTCGCCGACGAGCCCACCGGCAATCTCGACGAGGCGACCGGCAAGCAGATCGTCGATCTCCTGTTCACCAAACACGCCGAGCGCGGCATGACGCTGGTGCTGG
The DNA here is from genome assembly GCA_027307065.1 of Ktedonobacteria bacterium. Classification (GTDB taxonomy): domain Bacteria; phylum Chloroflexota; class Ktedonobacteria; order Ktedonobacterales; family JADMIN01; genus DAHUXT01. Next base: position 146 of record DAHUXT010000482.1, on the reverse strand, counting down.
TGACCCATGACGCCTCGCTGGCGCAGCGCTGTGACCGCGTCGTGCGACTGCGCTCGGGCCGCATCGACGCGCAAGCGGCCGAGCACGACGCCGCTTCATGACTATTCTGACTGAACCCTTCGCCGGAAAGCGGCCCGCCTCTCTTC
>DAHUXT010000481.1 GCA_027307065.1 Ktedonobacteria bacterium | reverse complement strand
CGACGCGTGTGTCTGGCGGCAGCGGAAAGTCACCGATGAAACCGGGAGGCAATTGTCCGGGCAATAGTTGTGGCGCCGTACCCTCCGTCGCCTCTGGGTAACGCTCCATGATCAGCGCCAGCGCCAACTCACGGAAACCGTCGCCGTCGGCTGGTGTGGCTGCCTGAGCCTCAGGGACATTTGTGGCCTGGGAATCTGCCTGGGGGGTAGTCTGCTCGTCCATGCATTGCCTCTCTCGCTTTTCCTGATCAACCAGGTTGGCACGACTACGGTACATCGATGACTTCAATGTATCACAGTGTACGGCAGTCTAGCGGGAGCGGGTGCCATCACTCCTCTGGGTTTTCCCACTGCTTCTTATGCTGCTCGATGAGCCTGTCGAATGTATTGGCAATTACTATCCGCCGTTGCAGTTTGTAATAAGCTGGCGGCTCTAGTTCATCGATCTGGTCATCGAACATCGCCAGATAACGTGTCTTCCAGGCATAAACGTCCACGTGTTTTGCCAATGTACCCGAGCAATACTCGCAGAGGACGCGGAGAATTTCAATTCTCGGCATCAACTCGCCCTCGGCATCTTCGTCAAGCCGAAATCGCAGATTATCGGCGAGGATTTCCTCAATGGCAGTAACGTGTCGACCAACTTCCTTGTTGATGAAGTCCAATGCCTCATCGCTCACGAATGTGCCGATGCCCCACGTACCCATCTTGTCCCTTGTGTCATTCT
>DAHUXT010000480.1 GCA_027307065.1 Ktedonobacteria bacterium | reverse complement strand
CACGAGCGATCGCGCGCGCTGAACAAATCACGGCACAACAATTTGCTCTCGATGAGATCTTTGTTGTCGGCGATACTCCAGCGGATATCGCCTGCGGCGCCGCATCTCATCTGCGCACAATCGCCGTCGCCACTGGGCCAGAGCATTCGTTGGACGACCTACATGCCTGTCAGCCCGATTACATCTTTCCAGACTTGAGCGGCCTCCTCGATGCGCCGTTCTTCGGGCAAACGGGAGCAAGTAACCGTACGATTTAGTCTTTCCCCTTGAACTTGCGCGGGCTGGTATGGTATCATGCCTGTGCTGTGTCGCGTGTGTGCGCGGCATGATCCCGGATCGTCTAATGGTAGGACAGCTGACTCTGGATCAGCCAGTCGTGGTTCGAATCCACGTCCGGGAGCCTGTATTTAGTGCAGGAGCGCACAACCTGCCGTGGACACGCTCTCCGCACCCGTTTTGCAGTCGTTGACGTACGTTTCCCTCCCCATCACGCCGCTGTGTTCCTTCGAACTCGGCGCGGGCGAAACGGGTTGCCGTCACCGCCGGTCTCACCGAATTGCTGGGCCGCGCTCTATTTCCTCGCGCAGCTTCTTGCCGACCCCTGCACCGCCGAGTAACAACTGTCGCAAAACACTTACCCAAGTCTGGAACGTCGTACTGAGTGAGCGTCCAGTGTAATCCGGCCGAAAACGCTCACCTAACGGCTATCTCTGAGATGGGAGTGTGTTCGA
>DAHUXT010000047.1 GCA_027307065.1 Ktedonobacteria bacterium | reverse complement strand
TGGATACGACTGTGGTGATGGAGGCGCCACGCCTTGGCCCACATGTCGCGGCAATTCGCGCGACGCTGGCGGCTGTACTGGGAATCGCGCTGGAATGTGTCAGCGTGAAGGGAAAGACGACTGATCGGCTGGGGTTCACCGGGCGCGCCGAAGGGATAGCATGTTATGCCGTCACGCTCATCTCACGTCCGGTGAACGAACCATAGCCGCCGAAACCGGGGAGTCGCTCGGAGTTATCCGTTGCAGCCGAGCCAGCGCCTGCCATAGTCGCGCATATCTTCGATCAGCACGAAGAGCGCCTGGCCCTTTTCGGTGAGCGAATACTCTACCTTCGGCGGTACTTCCGCATAAGTCTGGCGGCGCAAGATGCCTTCGCTTTCCAGCACCGAGAGTCGCTCGGACAGCGTCTTCGGGCTGATGCCGGTGAGCGAGCGTTCCAATTCACTAAAGCGCTTGGTGCCGGTGGTCAGATCGCGAATGATGAGCAACGTCCATTTGCCGCTGACGATGCTTGCCGTCTTGGCGACGGGGCACACCAGCGAGTCGTCTTGCTCGACCGCGCTGGTGACAGCTACGGTCTCTTCTGCCAGCGTGCTTCGCCGGACCATGCTTTTGCTCCTCCGTCGCCTCGATTGTAATGCAGGTCAGAGACGCTGCCGTGAAGTGTGCCGCGACGGTTCACGAAAATCCCTAAAACTCCCATACTACATAAAATGATACCGCCCATTCGTCGCGCTGTAAAGGTAGTAATTCTGCTGACAAAACGGCGGAACAAGGGAGCATTTGCGAGTCTCACCGGATTCTACCTGGTGACATCATACCAGAATGCCCGTGGAAGTACCTGGTTATTCGTCACACATGCATCGGCAAATCTCAGGTACGGGTACGTCGCAGGCCGTTCGTCGGTTTGCGCGGCGTCAATCTTGTGCTTGTGGGGCATCTGGCGCCATGTTAGAATGCGCTGACGAACGGCGGCGTGGCCTCTCCACCGAGGGCGCTCGAATAGGCGGATCACGCGGCCACAGTATGTCGCGCAAAGGAGCATGCCGTGGGCCAGGTTACGTCGCAGCCAGCCGATCAGCCAGCCGTGCCGGGCGCCGTGGCCCGTGCCGGACGCTACGCAGCCTATATCTTCTGGCTGATGTTCGTCATCAACTTCCTCAATTATCTCGACCGCTGGATCTTTACCGGACTCAGCCCGATCATCCAGAAAGAACTCCATCTCAGCGATTCCCAGATCGGCCTGCTGACCAGCGCCTTTCTGCTGGTATATACCATCGTGGCGCTGCCGCTGGGGTTTCTGGCTGATCGCATCGCGCGCAAGACAATTGTAGGACTGGGTGTCGCGATTTGGAGCCTGGCAACCGCGTTTACCGGACTCGCCGGAAACTTTCCGGTGCTGCTAGGTATCCGCACATTGCTCGGAGTTGGTGAAGGCAGCTACTATCCCGCTGGAACCCCGATGCTTGCCGCCTATTACGCGCCATCCCGCCGCGCGACCATACTTTCGCGCTGGAGTGTGGGTGCGCTGCTGGGCGCTGCCGTCGGTTTCCTGATCGCATCTCCTTTCTCCGCGAGCGACACCTGGCGCTATGCCTTCTTCTTCACCGGCATACCTGGGCTAATCCTGGCGTTTCTTGTCTGGCGCACCCGTGAGAAGACCCGCCACGAAGATGATCCGCCCGCCGAGCAGCTTGAGGGTGAAGGCAGCCGTTCATCGCTAGAGCGCCTCGCGGCGTACCTGCGCATCCCGACTGTTCGCGTCATCATCGCTTTGCACGCTCTCGGTTTCTTCGCGCTCACGGGAGTGACGACCTTTCTGGCAATTTACCTGAGCGACACCTACGGCAGCAACGGCAGTTTCTATGCGGGTGTTGGCATTTCGCCAAAGTTGGTGCCGATTCTCGCGGGCGCGGTGATTCTACTGGGCGGCATCCTGGGCAATCTGGTTGGTGGCGTCTGGGCCAATCGTCTGAGCCATCGTCACGTTGGAGCGCGTGTCATGACTGGCGGATTGGGGTTCCTGCTGGCGGCGCCCTGCGTCATCGTCGCGGTGGGCGCACCGATGCTCCTGCGCCAGATCAGCGCCTACACCAGCGCAAGTGTCCACACTCAGCTCATCGTTGGCGTCGCCATCTTCACCATATTCGCCCTGCTCGGCGCGTTCTTCCTCAACATTTATAATGGTCCGGTGAGCGCGGCGCTGCTGGATGTCGTGCCCGCGTCGGAGCGTGGCGCGGCAGGTGGCACTGAGCTGACGATGGCACACCTTCTGGGCGATGTGTACGCGGCGGCGCTCATCGGCGCGCTGGCAGACGTGTTGAAGAATTCCCTTGGCGGCGAACAGATCGGGTTGGCGCTCTTGCTCACATGCCCGCTGGTACTGATCGCGTCGGGCGTCGTCGGCATCTGGGGTAGCCGCTTCTACGCCCGCGATGTGGCGGCCCTTGGCGGGAATGCGGCGGAAATGCTGGGCACATCGGCGACGGCGTCATAAGCGCCATTATGAGGGTCTAGCCGCCAGCCTCCTGATTCTGCGGCTGCTCCGGCGCTGGCACATCTTCGGCCTCGCCGGGGTACAGCCCCATGCCTGAGACTGGCCCAAGCTCCGTCTCGGGTACCAGCAGTCGTTCGGCCTTGTATGTCAATCCCTCGCAGATCAACCGCGCCGCCGCATCGAGTGAGAGTATCGAGGTATTGATGGTCATGTCGTAGTGGTTTGGGTCTTCCGGTTCGAGATGATATTGCGCTTGCACGTAGCGTCTGCGGTCGTTGTCCTTCGTCTGGATGCGCTTGCGGGCGTCCTGTTCATCCAGTCCCTCGCGACGTGCCACATACGCGATGCGCTGCTCCAGTGGCGCGACGACCAGCACACGCAAGACATCGCGGCGCTTTATGAGCATCGAGCCAGCGCCCCGCCCGACGATCACCGCGTTGCCCTCCTTCACGGCAAGCTCGATGACGCTGCGAAGCGCGTTCTGGTACGTGCGCTCGCGAGTGGCTGGCGACGGCGATGGCGGCACGTTTTCGACCATGCTTGGATACATCAGCGACATGCTGTTGAGTGCGCGTAAAATGAATCCTTCGGTGTGTTCGTCGCGGTCCTCGGCCTCTTCCTCGGTAATGCCCAGGTCATGCGCCACACGCACGATTACCTCGTGGTCGATGAGTTGCCATCCCAGATGCTGCGCTACTCGCCGGGCAACTTCGCCGCCGCCGCTTCCATACAGCCGCGCGACGGTGATGGCCCGCATCCCGCTCGCGGGCGCTGGTGTCTTCGCTGCTGAATCTGCCATGGGAACCACTCCTGTGCTTCACGCCTCTGCATCACGCCTGTGGATAGTCCCGTTGTGCCCCATTGTAGCAGAAAACCGACCGGGGACGAGTGCTCCCTCCGCTCGTGAGGCCTTGCGGGATAGTCAGCGAGATACTGGCCGAAAGGTCGCCTGTCTTTGACGGCCTATCGCGCTCATGCTACACTTGCGCCCGGCGCCGGAGACCTCCGGTGTGACGGCGAGACATTGCTGCCCGCAGGCGTGGCCCGGAGGACTGGCTATGAGCGCGATCTGTATCGCAAACAATAAAGGCGGCGTTGGCAAAACGACGACCGCCGTGAATCTGGCTGCCGGGCTGGCGCGGCTCAATCAGCGGGTGCTGGTGGTAGATCTCGACGGCCAGGCCAACGCCACCTACGCCCTCACCGGACGCGTGCATCCAGTGCCATCCATTTACGATGTGCTCGTCGGTACGCGCAAGCTCGACACCATCATCTGGCAGACCAACGAAGAAAACGTCTGGATTGTTCCGGCTGATGGCCGTCTGCAACAGGCGGATGTTGAAATGGCTGCCCGGCCGGGGCGCGAATTTCGCCTGGCCCGCGCGCTTGCCGGTGTAGACTATGATTACATCATCATCGATACGCCGCCATCCCTCGGTGTGCTGACGCAGAATGCGCTGGCTGCCTCAACGGACGTGCTGGTGCCTATCGCGCTCACCGAGTTCAGTGTCATCGGAATGGATAAGCTCGAAGCGACCATCGAGGACCTGCGCGACGGATTGAACCTGCCTGACCTGGAGATTCTTGGGGTGTTTGCCACGTTCTACGAAGACACCACGACATCACGCGAGACGTGGGGGCTGCTGGAGAAGAAATTCGAGGGGCGGCTGCTCGAGACGCGCATTCCCAAGAATCTCGACCTGGAAAAGGCGCACCGGGCAAACGAGAGCGTGTTGAGCTTCGCGCCCAACAGTAGCGGTGGCCAGGGGTATACGCATCTTGCCCGCGAGGTGAAGAAACTCGCATCCGCTCACGCGCGCGGCCATGAGCGCCGCCACGCCTGAAATCGCGCGACACATTCGCCTCGTTCGACGTTCGCGGAGCCAGGAGCAGGATTGAGGTTATGGCTGGCAGAAAATCGCGCAAAGCTGCGGAACAGCCGCATCTAGTGACCGCGCAGGCTGATAGCTCGTCTGAGTCCGGGGACATGCTCACGCCCGATGAACTGGCGCGGGCGTTGCGTGCGATGGCGTCCGAGTTGGAGCGTGACCCAGCCCTGGCGCGACGTGTCGCGGGGGCAATGCGTATCCCCAACGCTGGCGCTGATCGCTCGGGCGATGTTGCGACGGCCGATGTGGCCACCGACCGGCCGGTTGCGCCCACACGGAGTTCGGGCAGAGCGTTCAAGCCGCGGCTGGTTACTGGAGCCGCACCCGCGTTGGGGACAGGGGTTCCTGATCCATTCGCGTTGCGCGAGCAACTTGGCGAGGACGGCCTGCGCGCTGTGCTGGCTGACCTGCGGCTGGGCACCTTGCGGGCGATCGTGCGCGAGCATCAGTTGGATCCGGCGAGACAACTGGCCGGGCAGAATGACGACGCGAAGTTTCGCGCGTTGATCCTAAAGGCGACCAAACGCCCAAAACGCGGCTAGACAGACGGTTTCGTGTTTGACAGGCGCGAAGCGGCGCGGGTATAATCTCTCAGCATATCTGGTGGAAAGGGTACGATACAACTGTTATGAAGCGAACCTGGCAGCCAAAGCGCATTCCGCGGAAGCGCGAACACGGCTTTATGAAACGGATGAGCTCGAAGGCGGGACGCAAAGTGCTCAAGGCCCGCCGCATCAAGGGGCGCTGGCGCCTGACCGTCGTCTAAGATTGTGCAGGCTCTGTGTCAAGTGCGTCTCATGCCTAACGCGCATCCGGGGTGCCGGGTCGCGTGCTGCACGAGGCGCATTTTGCGTGCTTCTGGCGATGTGACGCTGATCTCGTGGAAAGCGGATCGAACGAACGGATGATCTCGGTGGCAGACGAGGAGGGCGTATCGGCTGGCATGCCCTCGCAAGAGCGCCGTAGCCAGCTAAAACTGCGGCGGTCGCCCGAACGTAATCCTTCTGGTGAGCGTCTGCGGCGCGAGCAACGGCTACGCTCACCGCGCGACTTCCAGCGTGTGCGCGCCCAGGGCAAGCGTGTCGCGGGCGGGCTGCTGTCGCTGGGGTACATCGCTCAGGTCGAACCGGGATGGACGCGCATCGGATTCTCGGTGAGTCGCCGTGTCGGTGGCGCGGTGGTCCGAAATCGCGTGAAACGCAGGCTTCGTGACGTGCTGCGCCGGAAACTTACGGACATAGCGCCCGGATTCGATCTTGTGATTACCGCAAGGGCTGGCGCCGCCGATGCACGCATAGAGGCGCTCGATCAGGAAACGCGCACGCTGCTCGCGCGGGCACGACTCTTGAGAGCTGAGACACATCGAGGTACAAGGCAATGAAATATCTGGGGATGGGCTTGATTCGTGTGTATCAGCACACGTTCTCGTTGGTGTTGCCTTCGAGTTGCCGGTTCGAGCCGTCCTGTTCACAATACGGCTACGAGGCGATCGAACGTTACGGACTGTTTCGTGGAGGCTGGATGGCGATCAGGCGCATTGGCCGATGTCATCCGTTCTATCACGGCAATCTGTATGATCCTGTGCCATAGTTTCATCTGGGCGCAACGGCCAGAATCGGGAAGGCGCCCGAACTGACATCTGAATATATGCCTGATAAACGCGGCTGGCACGGTAGGTAGCCATATGCCGTGGGGAGGATAGAGCGCGTGCAAGCGATTTTGCAATTCTTTGGCACGGTATTCGGGCCGATAGGAGACCTGCTACAGGTTCTCTTCTTCCATCCGGTCTATAACATCCTGATGATCATTTACGAGGTGATCAACCGCGTCTTCCCGGCGGGGGCATTTGCGCTGGCAATCGTTATTCTGACACTGATCATTCGCTCGGCGTTGATTCCACTGACCCGCAAACAGCTTCAATCTACGCGCAAGATGCAGTTGATTCAGCCTGAACTGAAAGCGCTGCAGCAACGCTACCGTGGTGACCCGCAGATGCTTATGGCCGAGCAGCGTCGCCTTTACAAAGAGAATGGCGTCAGCATGTACGGCGGCTGTTTGCCACTGCTGGTCCAGATGCCATTCCTGTACGCCCTCTATGGCGCCTTTCTCAATGTCATCCACCACACGAAAGACCCTCTAAAGCTGAATGATACGCTCTATCCGTTCGTCCCGCATCTCACGGCGTTTCCCCAGACGCATTTCTTCTGGACCAATCTGATTTCACCGGACCCCTGGCACATCTTGCCCATCATCGCGGCAGCGCTGACCTTCATTCAGTTGCGCATGGCGATGCCGGTTCGCAAGCCGCGGCAGCCGGGTGAGAATCCTGACCCAACCACTCAGGCAACCGCGACGACGCAGTACATCATGCCGCTGTTCACCATCTTCATCGGCACGCGCTTTCCGGCTGGCCTGGCGCTCTACTGGTGCATCTCTACCGCGTTCTCCGCTGTGCAGCAATACTTCATCAATGGCAACTGGGGTTCACTCTTCGTCGGCTGGCCGGGGATGGAGCATCTCGTGCCGGAGCCCAAGGATCTGACGCCTACCGTCACCCGCGCGCCCGCGATGGCGTCCGGTACTCCCGCGCGCGCGCTCACAGCGACGGCAGACACGGCGGGGACAGCGCCCGAAGCAGGTGGAGTGCGCGGTTGGTGGCAGCGCATGAGAGAAAGCGCCTCCGCTGCACAGGCTCAGGCGATGGAGCGCGCCGAACAAATGCGCCAGGAGCGCGAGGAAGCATCGGCCCAGGCGCGCCAGCGAGCCGCGACCGGCGACGCAACCAGCGGCAAGAGTACATCGCAACCTGTGCGCCGCCAACGCCCATCGCGCGAGTCGCCCATGCTGGTGAAGCCGTCGCAACCCGCGAGCAGCGGCACCGACAGTGGTGATGACGTCGATGCGGTGATTCAGCAGGCGACTGACAAGCGGGTCTTGCCGGAGCAGAAGATTGCCAACGGAACAAGCGGTTCGGCCGCATCGCGGTCGGTGAACGGGGCCAATAAGGTGAGCGGAACACAAGCGCCAAATGGAACGCGGCCTGCGACATCGGGCGGCTCGAACGCTGCGCGCAAGAATGCTGCGAAGGGTGGGTCGAACGCGCGGTCACGTAATAACGGACGCCCAAAGGGAGGCAGGTAGCCGTGGACAGTGTTGAGGCCTCCGGAAAATCCATCGAGGATGCCATCATTAATGCTCTTGCGCGGTTGGGGCGCAATCGCGATGAGGTAGAGATTACCGTACTGCAAAAGCCTGTGCGCGGCTCTCGCGATATGAGCGCGCGCGAGGCACGGGTACGGGCGTCCGTGTTGCAGCAGCGCCCCGCCGCGGTGGTCACGCCCGAAATGGCTGATGCCTACTTCGGCGATGAATACGACGAATTCTCCGACGAGTATCCCGCTGGCGGCGCTCCGCCACGCGCTGACGAAGAGCACGACTCGGTGCCGGAGGATGACGTCGAATCGCTAGAGATTACGGTCGACGCGCTGAGTGATGTGATGGCCGAGGACGCCAGCGTAGAGGATGTCGCGGTCGCCGCGCTATATACGATTCTAGCGCATATGGGTGTGCAGGCAGGCATCGAGGTGCATCCAGCCGAGGGCGCAGAGCCGCTGGTGCTGAACATCCGTGGCGCCGACGAACGCTCGGCGAGCGCGCTCAGTGTGCTGATTGGACGGCGCGGCGAGACCCTGGCCGCATTACAGCTGTTGATGCATCTCGTCATCTCGAAACAGGCCGACACCCGCGACCGTGTCATTGTAGATGTGGAGGGTTATCGCCAGCGCCGCGAAGACAATCTCCGCTCGATGGCGCAGCGCATCGCCGATCAGGTGCGCAACTCCGGCCGTGCGGTCATGCTCGAAGCCATGCCTCCCAACGAGCGGCGTATCGTCCATATGGCGCTTTCGGACTTCGACGACATTTCGACTGAGAGCGAGGGTGAAGGCGATCAGCGGCGCGTGGTGGTCTCGCTTAAACGCGGCTCCCAGCGCTAGCGGCGATCTCTCCATGGAGATGACGCGTAGGGTGTCTGTGCGCCATGCCGGGCAAACGCCGGACTTTCTGGCGGTCGGCCATGTCACTCGCGATCTGCTGCCAGATGGCACCTGGCGACTGGGTGGCACAGTCACCTTTGCCGCGCTGACCGCCGCTCGACTTGGCCTGCATGCCGCCATCGTCACCAGCGCGCCACCCGACGTGCTGGCGGCCCTGGACGCCGTTTTGCCCGATGTCGCGTTGAGTATCGTGCCCAGCGACACAGCCACCACCTTCGAGAATACTTACCTGCCTCATGGTCGCCAGCAATTCTTGCGTGGCCGCGCCGCGCCGTTAACGGTGGATGCCATTCCCGTCCGCTGGCGCGATACGCCAATCGTGCTGCTTGGGCCGGTCGCACAGGAGGTAGACGCCAGCATCGTGACTGCGTTTCCCCTTTCGCTGGCGGCCGCGACACCGCAGGGCTGGCTGCGCCAGTGGGATGACACTGGCATTGTCACTCCATCGCCTCTTAGCCATGCCGAAAGGCTGCTCCGCAACGTTGAAGTGCTCATTCTCAGCCACGAAGATGTAGCGTCGGCGGAAACGGTCATTGGCCAGTGGGCGCAGACCGTGCCACTGATCGCCGTCACCTGCGGAGCCGATGGCGCATACCTGTGGCAGGACGGAATTCGCTCTGAACGATTCGCTGGGTATCCAGCGCGCGAGGTGGATCCGACGGGAGCGGGCGATGTCTTCGCGGCGGCGTTCCTCTGCGAGTTGGCGCGAACGGATGACGCCGCTGCCGCAATTGATTTCGCCAATAGGGTCGCGGCGTGTTCGGTGGAGGCGCCTGGCGGCGAGGGCATCCCTACGCGGGAGATGGTCGCCGCCCGGTGGCAATAGTCACGTTGATGTGGTAGCGGAGTTCGTCGGGTCAGGCGGGTGCGCTAGTCGGCCTCGGTCGCGCTTGCGCCGTTGAGCAGCTCGCGCAGGGCGGCGAATCGCTCATCCACCACCTCTGGCTTGCAGTCGCAGGGACCTTCGTTCAGGTCTTTGCCGCACTGTGAGCAGAGACCCGCGCAGTCCTCGCTATGCAGCGCGCGCATCGGCATTGCCAGGAGCAGATTCTGGCGGATCGCCTCGCGGGTATCAATTTCGTGACGCCGGTTGATCGGAAACGAAAGCTCCGGGTCGTCGGGAGTGGCAACCGGCGCGCCGGTGACAACATCAATAGTCGGGTAAAATTCCTCGTGCAGAGGGAATGTGATATCGGTGTCGAACTCTTTCAGGCAGCGGGTGCAGGTGAGACGCATCGGCACGGTTACAGTGCCCGAGGCAAAAACGCCCTGATTGGTGCGGTGCAGCCGCAGCTGTCCGGCAACTGGTCCGGCAAGCTCACCCTCGACATCCTGTAGGTCGAGTTTGTCCTCATCGTCGAGCGCGACATCGTATGACGTGCCGACAGGTGCTTTGAGTAGCTGCGCAACGTTAAAGATCATGGAAACTCCTCGCGTCTCTCGGCAAGACACGCAGAAGACGCTTCATCAGTATACGACGAAACAGTCGGATGCCTCAAGCGGGCGGCGTTGCGTGATGCGGGTAATCGCGGGCAATCGCGGGCACTGTTGTGGTATATTGGGCTATGCCGGGCCTATAGCTCAGCGGCAGAGCGGGCGGCTCATAACCGCTTGGTCGCAGGTTCGAATCCTGCTGGGCCCACCAGTACAGATTTTCAGGCCAGGGAACCCGGTATGGATGTGACGATGGATGTGACAGAGTACGTGGCGGGGTGACTGATACCAGACGGTCGCCCCGCCGCACTATTTGTGCCGGGCGTGAGTTGCGGGGCCTGAATTGTCGGGCGTGCTGTTGGCCGCGTGACGCGAGATTGATGCGCATACAGTGTGTGGAGTGTGGAAATGCAGTTCTTTGACCGAGCGAAAATCTATATAAAAGCTGGCAGTGGCGGCAATGGCTCCGCGCACTTCCGACGCGAAAAGTTTGTGCCGATGGGCGGGCCTGACGGTGGCGACGGTGGCCGTGGCGGCAGCGTCTACTTCGAGACCGATAGTGGCATGAATACGCTGGTGGACTATCACTATCGCCCGCATCACAGCGCCACATCTGGCGGGCAGGGTGGTGGGCGGCAGAAGCACGGCGCGAAAGGGCAGGATCTTTTCCTCAAGGTTCCGCCTGGCACGGTTGTCCGCAATGAGGAGACTGGAGAACTGGTCGCCGACATGACGGAACCTGGGCAGCAGGTGATGGTGGCGCGTGGCGGCCGTGGCGGGCTTGGCAACACCCACTTCAAGACGTCTACCAATCAGGCGCCGCACGAGGCGCAGCTTGGCGAGCCGGGCGAAGAAGTGACGTTGCTGTTAGAGCTAAAACTCATCGCCGATGTCGGGCTGGTCGGCTACCCGAACGCGGGCAAGTCAACCCTGCTCTCGGTGGTGACGGCCGCGACACCGCGCATTGCCGACTATCCTTTCACGACGCTGGTGCCTAACCTGGGTGTCGTCGTCATTGGCGACCCAACGCGCTCCGACGATTTCAGCTTCGTGCTGGCCGACATCCCCGGCCTAATCGAGGGCGCGGCTCAGGGTGTTGGGCTGGGACACGAGTTTCTGCGCCATGTCGAGCGCACGCGCCTGCTGCTCCATCTGATCGACGGTGGCAACACCGAGCGCGACCCCTGGGAAGAGTTCGAGGCGATCAACCACGAACTAGAGGAGTATAGCGCCGATCTGGCCGAGCGCCCACAGATCGTCGTGCTGACCAAGATGGATCTTCCGGAGGCGCGTGAACGCTGGGAAATCGTCCAGCGCCGAGCCGAGGAAGCGGGTTTGGTTGCTATGGCGATCTCGTCCGCGACGCATGAGGGCACTCAGGAACTGATGAACTTCACCGCTCAGCGGCTGCGGGAGTTGCAGTTGGAAGAGGCGGAGCGCAAAATCGCGGAGGCGGCGCTTGCACCGGCGACCGGGCCAGTGCTGCGTCCGGAGCCTGAGGACGCGTTTACCATCATCTCCGAGCCAGACGGCTACCGGGTGCGCGGCAAGCGTGTCGAGCGCATGGCGGCGATGACGAATCCCGACAGCACCGAGGGCATGGAGCGGCTGGAGAAACAGCTACGGAAGTTGGGTGTGTTGGACGCGTTGGAGCAGTCAGGTGTGGAACCCGGAGACGTCATTCACTTTGGCAAGATGGAGATGATCTGGGGCGAAGAGATGTGGTGATCGGTTGCCGCGTGACGGCGGAAATGGAGGCGATGGAGCCATGCGTGAGGTCGTGATTGTCGAGGCGGTGCGCACGCCGGTTGGCCGGCGCAATGGCGCGCTCAAAGATGTTCATCCAGTCGTCCTGGCGGCGATGGCCCTGCGCGAATTGATGCGGCGGGCGACGATTGATCCAGCGCTCGTCGAAGATGTCGTGATGGGCTGCGTGAGCCAGGTGGGCGAGCAGAGCTTAAACATCGCCCGCAACGCCGTCCTCCAGGCGGGCTTTCCTATCGAAGTGCCCGCGACCACCGTTGACCGGCAATGCGGCTCTGGCCAGCAGGCGATCCACTTCGCCGCCAACTTGATTGCGGCGGGGGTCTGCGACATTACCATCGGCGCGGGTGTCGAGAATATGTCGCGGCTGCCGATTGGCTCCTCCATCGCCACAGGGGGCAATCCGTTCCCGCCGTCGCTCACAGAGGTGTACCCCATGGTGCACCAGGGGATTTCAGCCGAGATGATCGCCGCAAAGTGGCAGATTCCCCGCGAAGAACTGGACGCTTTCAGCCTGCGCAGCCACCAACGGGCGGCGGCGGCGGCCGATGCAGGGTACTTCGACGACGAAATAATGGCAGTGGCGCTGGCCGACGGAACGAGCTTCACCCGCGATGAGGGCATCCGGCGCGATACTACGCTGGAGAAGCTGGCATCGCTGCAGCCATCATTCAAGCAAGATGGCGTCATCACAGCCGGCAACAGCAGCCAGATCAGCGATGGCGCGGCGGCAGTGCTGCTGATGACCCCTGAGAAAGCGTCTGAACTCGGCCTGACCCCGCGCGCACGGATCGTCGCGCAGAAGGTTGTCGGCGTGGATCCAGTCATGATGCTGACTGGCCCCATTCCCGCGACGCAGCAGGTGTTGTCGAAGGCTGGCTTGAAACTCGATGACATCGATCTTTTCGAGGTCAACGAGGCCTTCGCGCCGGTCGTGCTGGCCTGGAAGCGCGAGCTGCGTCCTGACATGGCGCGCGTCAACGTCAACGGCGGCGCCATCGCCCTCGGCCACCCCCTCGGCGCGTCCGGCGTCCGCCTGATGGTCACGCTGCTCCACGAGCTGGAGCGCCGCGACGCGCGCTACGGCTTGCAGACGATGTGCTGCGGCGGCGGCCTGGGCACCGCGACGATCATCGAACGACTCTAGTGACAGATCAACGCATAGCGGCATCGAGTTAGCGGGTTTATGAACATTGGCAGCGGAATCGCGTTTGGATTAGCGGCGGCGCTCTGTTGGGGCGTCGCCGATTTCTGTGCGCGCGGCTCGTCGCGAACCGGCGGCACGTTCATGACGCTCTTCTATACCGAGATCATTGCGGCGTTTGGCTTGCTGCTGCTGAATGTGCCCCTGGGATTGATTTCCTTTGCTCACGCGACGCCGGGTATTCTGGCGCTGGCGGTCGTTATCAATCTGACAATACTGGGCGCGGCCGCGCTGCTCTATCACGCATTCGCCGTTGGCACGTTGTCGATCATCTCGCCGATTGCCGCCAGTTTCGCCGCGGTGACCGCCCTGCTCGCGCTGCTGACCGGAGAGCGGGCGAATCCACTGCAGCTTGCGGGCATCGTGCTGACCGTGCTGGGGGTGACGCTCGCCAGCAGCGTACCCGCCCCAGCCACCGACGAGTTTGCCGCGAAGTCCGCGCTTACCTCGCGCCGCCGTTCGCCTGCGCCGGGACTCGTCGCCGCGCTGCTGGCGATGCTGATCTTTGGCGTCTGCTATTGGGCGCTACGCTATCCGGTGGCGGTGCTCGGTGGAACGACCATCGTGTTCGTCGCGAAGGTCGCCGATATGGTGCTCATGCTCACGATCGCGCTGGTCGGCCGAGTGGCGCATCGGCTGCGCACGCGCAGCCGTAACGTGGAGGCAGCGGCGCCCCTGAACGCGCCCTGGTATGTCCTTCGTGTGCCGCCACGATCGTTCTGGCTGTGGATGCTCCCGGTCGCGCTGCTCGATACCACGGCCAACGTCGCCTACAATGTGGGCATCACCACATCCCTCACCGCCATTGTCTCGGTCATCTCATCGTTGTTCAGTGTGGTGACCGTGTTGATGGCGTGGCTATTTCTCCGCGAGCGGCTGGCGCGCTGGCAGTGGGTGGGCGTCGTCGGCATTCTCGTTGGCATCGCGCTGGTCAGTGTGTGAGTTGGGTTGGTCAATGGTCCAACAGCCGCAGCATGACGGCAACCGTCGCCCGCTCACAGGCGCTTCTCGAACCAATGATGGGCGTATGGCTCGTCGTTGAAGGCAGCCACCTCCTGGTAGCCTGAGCGCCGATAGAGCGCGATGGCCTCGACGAGCGCGCGGTTCGTCTCAAGACGGAGCACTGTGACGCCAGCCTCCCTGGCGTGGCGTTCCAGCTCAGTGAGTAGGCGGCGTCCCAGCCCAAGGCTACGCACCTGTGGCGAGACCCACATGCGCTTGAGTTCCGCCGCGGCATCGCTCGGAGCATCGCCGTGGAACTTCAACGCGCCACACCCCACTGGCTGCTGGCGCAGAGAGGCGACAAGGAACAGCCCAGCTGGTGGCGTCATCTCGTGCGGGTACGCCGAGATGCTCTGTGCGGGATCCCAGCCGGCGTCGAAACGCTCGTTAAGCTCCTGTATATACTGCTCCAGGCACCACTGGGCGTCCGCGCTGCTAGGATCGGTAATGGCGATGCGTACGGTCGATGCCATGAGCAGCCGCTCGACTTCCGCCATCGCTGCGGCCAGCCTTGCCTGTTGTCCCGTGCTCAGCGGCTCCAGAATGGATTCAGCGAACGCATCGGCCCGTCGATCCAACTCGGCGCGCTCGGCCAGCCCAGCCGAAGTGAGCCGCGCGCACCGCACCCGCCGATCATCCGCGCTGGTCTCCACCATCACCAGCCCCCGCCGTTCCAGCGCGCGCAGCAGGCGGCTGACATACGCGGAATCAAGCGCCAATCGGTTCCGCAACTCGCGAACCTCTGCGCCCGCGACACCAATCTCCCAGAGCAGCCGCGCCTCGCCGAGCGAATGCTCTCGGCCAAGAAAGTGATCGTTTAAGGCGCCAACCCGCTCGGTCACGGCGCGATTGAAACTACGGACGGACTCAACTAATGCTCGCTCCATCAAAGAGACCTTCGCATCGCATCTAGGGGTATGGGACTTCCAGACCGTCTCCATCATTATTATCTGACTATAGTCAGATAATTTGCCGAAGTGCAAGGGGAGTTTACTGGGCAGTTGAAACCCTTTGCCGTGGTATGCTGGCGGCGGATACGGAACATGTGATTACGCAGAAGGCGAGGCGGGACCAGATGAACGAGGCGATGCTGCACGGTGGGCTGCTGATCGCGAAGATGCTCAAGCAGGAGGGCGTCGAAGTCGTCTTCACGCTGAGCGGCGGGCACATCGCGGCAATTTATGATGGCTGTGTGCGCGAGGGCATTCGCGTGATGGATACGCGCCACGAGCAGGTCGCGGTGCATGCGGCTGAAGGCTGGGCGAAAGTCACTCGCACGCCGGGTGTCGCGCTGCTGACGGCGGGGCCGGGCGTCACTGATGGCGTCACGGGCATCGCCAACGCCTATCTCGCGGGCAGCCCGGTGCTCGTTTTCGGCGGCGCGGCCCCCGTCAGCCACTGGGACCAGGGCGCGCTGCAGGAGTTGCGTCACGTCGAGCTGGTGCGGCCAATCACCAAGTGGGCGCGCACTGTCGTGCAGACGAACCGGCTCGCCGAATACACCGCGATGGCGTTCCGCGAGGCGACGTCGGAGCGGCCTGGCCCGGTCTTCCTCGAATGCCCGATGGATGTACTCAACAACTTCGCTCAGTCGGACGACTGCCGCATTCCCGCACCCGGCTACCGTACCGAGGGGCACCCGCAGGGCGATCCAGCGCTTGTCGAACAGGCGGCGGCACTGCTGGCAAAGGCCGAGCGTCCGGTCATCTTCGCGGGGACAACTGTCTGGTGGGACGACGCGGCATCCCCACTGCGCGCGCTGGCCGAGCAGCTGCACGCGCCGGTCTTTCTCAACGGCAGTGGCCGGGGCAGCCTGCCGCCGGATCACCCGCTGTTCTTCTCCTACGTCCGCCGCGCCGCGCTGAGCAACTGCGACCTGCTGCTGGTGGTAGGCACCAAACTCGACTTCCGGCTGAATTATGGCCAACCGCCGCTGATTCCCGCTGAGGCGAAGGTGATCTGGCTGGATCGTCTCGAAAGCGAGATCGGCGTCAACCGCAGCACCGACGTCGGCATCGCGGGCAATGTGGCCGCTACGCTGGGACAACTGGGCGCGGCGCTCGGCAAGTCCGTGAGCACGAAGGCCTGGGTGCGGAGGCTGCGCGAGCAGGAAGACACGGCGCGTGCTGCTGAGGAGGCGCTAATGAACTCGGATGCCACGCCCATACACCCGCTGCGTCTCTGCCGCGAGCTGCGCGACGCGCTCGACCACGACGCCTATGTGATCGGCGATGGCGGCGATATCGTCAGCTATGGAGCGCGAGTCATCAATGCCTGGGAGCCTGGTCACTGGCTCGACGCTGGCCCAATGGGCACGCTCGGCGCGGGCACGGGCTTCGCGATCGCCGCAAAAATTGCAAGGCCCGATAAACAGGTGGCGGCACTCTTCGGCGATGGCGCGTTTGGCTTGAATGGGATGGAGTTCGAGACGATGGTGCGTCACAATCTGCCGGTCGTCGCGGTCATCGGCAATGACGGCCAGTGGGCGCAGATCAAGCACCCGCAGAAGGCGATGCTCGGCCACAGCACCGCCGCCGACCTCGCGCCCGGCACCCGTTATGACCGCATGGTGGAGGCGTTCGGCGGCTACGGCGAGCTGGTGACGGAGCCAGCGCAGATTCGGCCAGCCATCGAGCGCGCGTTTGCATCGGGCAAGCCTGCCTGCGTCAATGTGCTGACCGATCCCACCGTCGTCTACGGCCGCTCCACGCAGGCCGCTGTCTAACCGTCAATTGAGCACGGCGACGGCCTCGACTTCGAGCAGAAACTCCTCGCGGGCAAGGCGGCGCACCTCGACCGCGGTACTCGCGGGGAGTTGTTCGGCCTGGACGAACTGATCGCGCACCTCGCGCACGGCGGGCATCTGTGCCATATCGACGACGAAATACGTCAGCTTGACGACCTCGTTGTAGCCAGCGCCAATCGCTTGTAGCGCGGCATGCAGATTTTCGAAGACCTGTCGTGCCTGGGCGGCCATGTCTCCCTTGCCGACGATGTTCCCAGACGCGTCGAGCGCCACCTGTCCCGCGATGTAGAAGGTGCGCGATCCAATGGCTTCGACGACGTGTGTATAGCCCGTGGGATGGGCGATGGTTGGTGGATTGAGGTAGCGGTGTGTCATCGGTTGCTCCTGTCACATACGTGTGGTGCGCCATTACACCACACAACCAGCGCCGTAAGTGTATCACCGAGGGTCTGTGACGATTGCGGTTACCGAATGCTTCTGGGTTCCCGCAGTGCCGAGGGAGAATAAACAGCATGGCAACTTCG
>DAHUXT010000479.1 GCA_027307065.1 Ktedonobacteria bacterium | reverse complement strand
GCATCGGCTGGCCGGGGGAGTACCCGTTCACCCGGGGCATCCACGCCACCGGCTACCGCGGCAAGCCGTGGACGATCCGCCAGTTCTCCGGGTTCGGAAACGCGCGCCAGACCAACGAGCGGTACAAGATGCTGCTGGCCGCCGGGGGAGCGGGCCTGTCCGTGGCCTTTGACATGCCCACCTTGATGGGGCGCGACTCCGACGACCCCCGTTCGCTCGGCGAGGTGGGGCACTGCGGCGTGGCCATCGACTCGGCCGCCGACATGGACGTGCTGTTCGACGGTATCCCGCTGGCCGCTACCACCACCTCGATGACGATCAGCGGCCCCGCGGTGCCGCTGTTCTGCATGTACGTCGTGGCCGCCGAGCGGCAGGGCGCCGACACCCGCAAGCTCAACGGCACGCTGCAGACCGACATCTTCAAGGAGTACATCGCGCAGAAGGAATGGCTGTTCCCGCCCCAGCCGCACCTGCGGCTGATCGGCGACCTGATGGCGTACTGCGTGGAGCACATCCCGGCCTACAAGCCGCTGTCGGTGTCCGGCTACCACATCCGCGAGGCCGGCTCGACCGCCGCGCAGGAGCTGGCGTTCACCCTGGCCGACGGGTTCGGCTACGTCGAGCTGGGCCTGTCCCGCGGCCTCGACGTGAACACGTTCGCCCCGGGCCTGAGCTTCTTCTTCGACTCCCATGTGGACTTCTTCGAGGAGATCGCCAAGTTCCGCGCCGCCCGCCGCATCTGGGCCCGCTGGCT
>DAHUXT010000478.1 GCA_027307065.1 Ktedonobacteria bacterium | reverse complement strand
TGGTGGTCGTCTCCGACTGCGTCGCGCAGACGGATTCCACCGCGCACGCGCACGTACTGCTGCCGGCCGCCGGCTGGGGCGAGAAGGACGGCACGGTCACGGCCGGCAACGCGTCGGGCATCAATGACGGCGCCGCCGCGGTCGTGCTGATGACTGCCAAGCAGGCGGCCAAGGAAGGCAAGAAGCCGCTGGCGCGCATCGTGTCGTGGGCGCATGCCGGCGTCGATCCGAAGATCATGGGCACGGGCCCCATTCCCGCCTCGCGCGCCGCGCTGAAGAAGGCCGGCTGGAGCATCGGCGATCTCGACCTGATCGAGGCCAACGAAGCCTTCGCGGCGCAGGCCTGCGCGGTCAACAAGGACCTCGGCTGGGACACCTCCAAGGTCAACGTCAATGGCGGCGCCATCGCGATCGGCCACCCGGTCGGTGCGTCCGGCGCGCGCGTGCTGGTGACGCTTCTCCACGAAATGCAGAAGCGCGATGCCAAGAAGGGCCTCGCCACGCTCTGCATCGGCGGCGGCCAGGGCATCGCCGCCATCTTCGAGAGGGCATGACGCCCGACACGGGAGGAGAAACATGAGCCCGCAGGAGGCAACAGCATGGCAGGTCGGGGCCGACGCGAGTGAGGTGCTCGGCCCCGAGAGCAGCGTGTTCGCCCAGGTGGACCCGGTGGACTTCGGGGGCTCGGTGCTGTCGGTGCTCGGCCGCGCCGCCGGCCACCCGGACGAGTTCGGCAGCGCCTGCCTGCGGTTCGGGGCGGCGGTGGCCGGGGCGGGCCCGGCCGC
>DAHUXT010000477.1 GCA_027307065.1 Ktedonobacteria bacterium | reverse complement strand
TGCTGGGCGAGCGCGGCGTCACGCTCTCTGGTGGGCAGAAGCAGCGCACCGGCATTGCGCGCGCCATCGCCAAGAATCCGCTCATCCTGATTCTGGATGACGCGATGTCGAGTGTCGATACCAATACCGAGGCGGCGATTCTGCGTGGGTTACGCCAGGTGATGGCGGGGCGCACGTCGGTGATGATCGCGCACCGCATCTCGACTATCAAGGACCTCGATCAGATCATCGTACTGGACGACGGGCGAATCACCGAGCGTGGAACCCATGCGGAACTCCTCGCGCTCGATGGCCTCTACGCCGACATGTACCGGCGGCAGTTGCTTGGCGAGGAATTGGAGGAGCGTGACGAGCCCAACCTCGACGAGGAAGACATGGTCGAGATGCCCGACAGCAGCGCGACGCAGCGGATTCAGGGCGAGTAATGCCAGTTTCGCGTGGGCTATTGTTGCATGCGGGGGATGCACCGCAGTATGAATGCCGCGGCATGGTTCCCTATGCGAATGGGTCTTGGGAACGCGGCGAGCGGACCCTCTCCCCCTACCCCCGCCCGTTGGGCGGCCCTCTCCCCCTACCCCCGCCCCGACGCGGGGAGGGCACTGCGGCGAACAGCGCGCTCTGGAAGCCCCTCTCCCTTTAGGGGAGGGGGATAGGGGGAGGGGGCCTGTTATAGCGCGCGAGCGAACACCAGCATGATCTCGTCGTCGCGCTCGTAGCCCGCGCCGTCCATCGCGTCGTGCAGAATCAGCAGGTCGGGCAGCCAGAGTTCCACGCGTCCGTAGTGTGC
>DAHUXT010000476.1 GCA_027307065.1 Ktedonobacteria bacterium | reverse complement strand
AGCCCCAGGCGTTCAGCTTGCGCAGCGGCGAATCCTGCCGATGCAGCCGGTAGCCGAGCACGGCGCGGTGTCCCTGTTCGCGCAGCGGCAGCAGGAGCGAGAGGTCGCGGATATCGAACTGGCCGTCGGAATCCATGAAGAAAGCGAGCGATTTCGTCATGGCGTTGAAGCCCGCGATCAGCGCGCCGCCATAACCCCGCTGTGGCATATTGTGCACCACGCGGATGCGCGGATTGGCGGCGGCGAACTGCTCGGCGATCGCGCCTGTCCGGTCGGTCGATCCATCGTCCACGACGATAATTTCATAGTCTGGGGCAATGGCGCTCAGCGTCTCAACGCTGTTATTGAGCGTATCGGCAAGCACAGCCTCTTCGTTGTGGGCTGGCAATACCACCGAAATGCCGCGGGTTGTTAGTGGCAGCATTGGGGCACGTGTAGCAGCGGCGTTGAATTGTGCATCTGCAGCGTCGGTCGTATCGGTCATATCGGGCATTGCACTCTTCTGCTGAGGGATCATCATGTCTTTCGCTCTCTGCCCGTGGTGCGTCTCGCAGCCCCGGCGCTCGGTAGACACAGCACATTCAACCACGATTGAGTGTATTGGCGCAACCAGAACTGACCTGTAACACGCCGTGTGCCAGTTGTGTATCATTGGCGTATGTCGAATAAGACGCTCACACCACATTGGAGTGTTCCAGGCGATGAGAGCATGTTCGGCTCGCGGATAGCCAAAGTGTGAGCCCATCATATGTGAGTACGGTAAAAGGTACGTGTGAAATTTTCCATC
>DAHUXT010000475.1 GCA_027307065.1 Ktedonobacteria bacterium | reverse complement strand
GCGGACGAGACCGAGCTCGAGGAGCTCGTCGAAGCGCTCGAGAACGCCGGCCGCTGAGCCCGCCGTATCCGGCTGCGCCCGACCGGCGTTGAGCCGTGGCGATGCTGGAGCTCTGGACTCAAGACCTCGAGTCGCTCGAGGCGATCTCGCAGGACGCCGAGGCCCGGGCCATTCTCTTGCAGATGGCGGCACTCTCCCGCGACGGGCAGCTCGAGCCGTTCCTCGCCGCGCTCATGGGCGACGACGATCTCGACGAGGAGTCCAAGCACAGGTTGCTCGAGCTGGCGAGTGACGCCGCGTTCCTCCGGGTGGTCGAGGACTACCTCGAGCGCACGCGGTCGCTTCACTAGCGCGGCTAGACTGCGCGCCGACCGGGCGATTAGCTCAGTTGGTTAGAGCGCCGCTCTGATAAGGCGGAGGTCCGTGGTTCGAATCCACGATCGCCCACTCGCGGCTGCGCCGTTATGCTCGCGCCATGCCCACGCTCGGCGAGGTCATGACCAGGGACGTCCTCACTGTCGCGCCCGAGGACACGATCGGCGAGGCGGCCGAGAAGATGACGGGCCAGGGCGTCGGCGCAGTCGTCGTCTCGGATTTCGGCCGGATGATCGGCATCTTCACGGAGCGCGACCTGATGCGGGCGGTCGCCGGGCGCGTGCATTCGAGCGAGGCGCGCGTGCGGGAGTGGATGACACCCGATCCGGTGACGATGACCGAGGACGCCTCCGTCGAGGAAGCCGGGGAGACGATGGTCGAACGTGGATTTCGGCACATCCCCGTCGTCGCCGGTGA
>DAHUXT010000474.1 GCA_027307065.1 Ktedonobacteria bacterium | reverse complement strand
GCCCACCGGCAGGCCGGTCTTCGCGTAGTTCATGATCAGGTCGTTGTCGAGCGGACCCAGCTCATTGGCGCCGAACACCGGGCCGGTGACCTCCGACAGCGAATTCTGCAGCGAGATCAGCGACTTCTGCGGGGAGCGCAGGACACTGGTCTTGTAGGTCGGTGCATAGGCCGGCGGGTGGATCGTCCGGTCGCGCTGGTAGAACTCCCCGTATTGCTGCGATGGCAGTTTCATGATCGTCCCCGGTTCAGACACGTTCGATGACAAGGGCGATGCCCTGGCCGACGCCGATGCACATCGTGCACAGTGCGTAGCGCCCCCCGGTGCGGCGCAGCTGATAGACCGCGGTGGTGACCAGGCGCGCGCCGCTCGCTCCCAGCGGGTGGCCCAGCGCGATCGCGCCGCCCATCGGATTGACCTTCGGAGAATCGTCGGGCAATCCGTGATCGCGAGTCACCGCCAGCGCTTGCGCGGCGAACGCCTCGTTCAGCTCGACGAGATCGAGATCGCCCACGGTCTCTTTCCCGCGGCGTAGGCTGCCCGCCGGCGTCACCGTCTCGACTCCTGGAATCGTCTTCAGGAACGCGACCAGTTCGTCGGCGACGCCGTAGGCGAAGCGGAAGGTGACGCGCGTCCGGCCGTCAC
This sequence comes from Ktedonobacteria bacterium, assembly GCA_027307065.1. GTDB lineage: Bacteria > Chloroflexota > Ktedonobacteria > Ktedonobacterales > JADMIN01 > DAHUXT01. Next base: position 148 of record DAHUXT010000474.1, on the reverse strand, counting down.
CCAGCTCGCGCAGCCGCCAGCGCCCGCGCTGGTCGACCCCGGTGACCGAGCTCCACGCCATGTCGCCCTCGGGCTGCCACTCGACGATCTCGATCAGGCCGCCGACGTCCGCCGCGCCCACCCTGAGCAGCATGCGATAGCGGGCGCC
>DAHUXT010000473.1 GCA_027307065.1 Ktedonobacteria bacterium | reverse complement strand
AGTCGCGCATCTCAACCCACCTGAAATGGCTGCCCGCAACGATCGCTTGCGCAGCGTTGCAAGGTCTCCGTGGCTGTGATGCAGTTGTGAAAAAATGGCCATTGGAGGTGATGGCGGCGTGACGCCAGACCTGTATTCTCACCAATGTAAGAGGTAACAACGAGCCGGACACCATGAGGCACATGGCTCGCGTTGTACAACTAGTTCTTCATTGCTCATCGTTTGAAAGAAGGGTCTTGGTCATGACAAAGTCGATTCGCTGGCGCATCATTGTGTTGCAGATTGTCGCGTTGCTGGTGCTCGCCTTTGGGTCGGGCGCGGCGTTCTTCGCCAACAATTTCACCACCAACGAGATTCGCAACGAACTCACCCCGCAGCAGATCTACTTCCCGGCCAGTGCCGCGCAGGGGCTGCCGGCCGACCTCAACGCCTATGCCGGCCAGCAGGTGGTGAACGGCGACCAGGCGCATGCCTATGCCGACAAGTTCATTGGGCTGCATCTGACGGAGATCGGGCAGGGCCATCCGTATTCGTACTGGAGCGGCCAGGCGCGGGCCGCGACCGATCCAGCGGTGAAGGCGACCGATCAGGGGATTGCCGATACGCTGTTCAAGGGCGAGACGCTGCGCACGATGCTGAACCAGGCGTGGACGTTCTCGGTGATCGCGCAGATCGCGTTCGTGGCGGGGATCGCGTTTGCGGTGGCGGCGGTGATTGTGCTGGGCACGCTGATCTTTGAAATCGCCGAGTTGGTGACCGGCCGTGAGACGGCCCAAGCGGTCCAACTGCCAAGCGCAGTTGCCGAGCCTG
>DAHUXT010000472.1 GCA_027307065.1 Ktedonobacteria bacterium | reverse complement strand
GTCTTCATCGGCTCGTGCACGAACTCGCGCATCGAGGACCTCCGTGCGGCCGCCGCGGTCGTCGAGGGACGGCACGTCCACCCGACGGTCCGCGCGATGGTCGTGCCCGGCTCGGCGCAGGTGAAGCGGCAGGCGGAGGCCGAAGGGCTCGACCGCGTGTTCGCGGAGGCGGGCTTCGAGTGGCGCCGCGCCGGCTGCTCGATGTGCCTCGGGATGAACCCGGACATCCTCGGCGCGGGCGAGCGCTGCGCCTCGACCAGCAACCGCAACTTCGAGGGCCGGATCAACCCCGACGTGAAGATGAACTACCTGGCCTCGCCGCCGCTGGTGGTCGCCTACGCGCTGGCCGGGACGATGGACATCGACCTGGTGCGCGACCCGCTCGGCGCCGACGCCGAGGGCAAGCCGGTCTACCTGGCCGACATCTGGCCGTCGCCGGAGGAAGTCGCCGACGTCGTGCAGACCGCGGTGGCCCAGGAGATGTTCACCCGCGACTACGCCGACGTCTTCCACGGCGACGACAACTGGCGCGCGCTGGACATCCCCGCGGGCGACACCTTCGCCTGGGAACAGGAGTCGACCTACGTGCGGCGGCCGCCGTACTTCGACGGCATGCCGGCCTCCCCGGAGCCGGTGACCGACATTCACGGCGCCCGGGTGCTGGCGACCGCCTCGACGGCCGCCAAGCTGGCGGCGGCCCGGGCGCTGGGCGCCGAGGGCCACGCGGTCGAGTCGGTATCCGACGTCGCCGCCGCCGTGGCGGCCTGTGACTCGCCAACCCGCCCCGTGGTGATCGACGTGCGCATCGGGCC
>DAHUXT010000471.1 GCA_027307065.1 Ktedonobacteria bacterium | reverse complement strand
TCGAAGTGCAAGCCGGTGGTCGGCTCATCGAGCAGATAAAGTGTCTTGCCCGTCTGCCGCTTCGACAACTCGCGCGCCAATTTGATGCGCTGCGCCTCGCCACCGGAAAGCGTGACCGCCGACTGCCCCAGATGAATGTATCCTAGCCCAACGTCCACCAGCGTCTGCAGCTTCTGTTTCACCTGCGGAATGTTTTCGAGAATCGGCAGCGCGTCGGAAACCGGCATCTCCAGCAGGTCAGCAATCGAATACCCGTTGTACTTCACGGCCAGCGTCTCGTGGTTGTAGCGCCGTCCGCCGCACACTTCGCACAGCACGTACACATCGGGCAGGAAATTCATCTCGATGCGCCGCTGTCCCTCGCCCTGGCACGCCTCGCAACGTCCGCCCGGAACATTGAACGAAAATCTCCCAGCCTTGTAGCCTCGCTCGCGCGACTCGGGCAACATCGCATACAAGTCGCGAATCGCGGTGAACACGCCTGTGTAGGTCGCCGGATTCGAGCGCGGCGTTCGCCCAATCGGCGACTGATCGATGTCGATGACCTTGTCCAGTTGCTCAACGCCATCGATGCCGTCATGATCGCCTGGCCGCGCATGCGCCCGGTTGAGTTGCTGCGCCAGCCGCTTATAGAGAATCTCGTTGATGAGCGAGCTTTTGCCCGAACCGGATACCCCCGTCACCACCACGAAGCGGCCCAGCGGCACCTCCGCCTGGGCGAGCTGGCCGAAGAACTCGTCGGCCGGCGTCCCGGGGGCCCGCTTGCTGTGGATGTTCTGCCACTGCGGGGTCTCCACGAAGCCGATGTTCACGCTGTTGACGAGGAT
>DAHUXT010000470.1:531-861 GCA_027307065.1 Ktedonobacteria bacterium | reverse complement strand
TGCCATCGGCCGACATTCGTGAACCCGGCCGCGCTCAATTCATCGGGTCAAATCAGCGCCGGCGCGCTGATTAGCCCCAACCTTGCGGGTCGGCTGGCCGCCGATTTTGCGCTTTGTTATCACATCTACCAGACCAGCAATGCGAGCTACGCGAATCAGTGCCTGACCTCGGCGGAGCACGTCTTCGATCTGGCGAACACCGCTCCGAGCGGCAACCTCCTAACCGCCATCCCGTTCAGTTTCTACCCTGAAACGGAATGGCGCGACGACCTGGAATTGGGAGCCACGGAGCTTTACTTCGCCGTGCAGGGATGCGGCTCGAGTTGCCCG
>DAHUXT010000470.1:0-521 GCA_027307065.1 Ktedonobacteria bacterium | reverse complement strand
AATCTGCATCCTGCATCGTATTATTTGCAGCAGGCTGCCCATTGGGCGAACGCTTATATCACCGGACCGGGTGATGCCGCCGACACTCTCAACCTCTACGACGTCAGCGGTCTCGCCCACTTCGAGTTGTATCGTGCATTGGCTCTGGCGGGAAATCCTTCGGGTCTTGAAACCACGCAAGCGGCGCTGGTTGCCGACATAGTAAAGCAATTGAACAAGGCGATCGCGCAGAGCGCGAGGGATCCTTTCGGCTTCGGATTTCCTTGGGCCGCCTACGATACAACCTCTCACGGCGGCGGGCTCGCGGTCATGGCAGCCGAATGCAACTATCTCGTCACCCAGGGCGCGAACTGCACCTTGACCAGCAGCACGTCTCCGGCGGTTTACGCGAATCGGCAACTCGCAAATGTGCTGGGAGCGAACGCGTGGGGAACATCGCTCATCGTCAATAACGGAACGACCTTTCCGTTATGCATGCAACACCAGGTGACGAATCTCGTCCCCACACCACCGAATGGTCC
>DAHUXT010000046.1 GCA_027307065.1 Ktedonobacteria bacterium | reverse complement strand
TCCAGCGTCTCCCCGTCCAAAGTGCATACGAACCGCTCGTGTTATCGCCCAGGTAGAGCAAGAGGCCGGGGGAGTTCGACGCAGAGAAAATGCCCCTCCATCCATCGCTGGACAGAGGGGCAACTTTTTCGAGCGTGTTCTCAGGTTACGCGGCCTGGATCGGCGACGGCGTCGTGGCAACCACCACCCGTGGCTCGCCTTCGGCCTGCACCCGCACCGCGCCATCGACCACCGAGAGGCGTGCCGTCTGGCCTGGCTGCACCGTCCCCGCGAGAATGGCATCGGCCAGGATGTCATCCACGTGTGTCTGGATCGCCCGGCGCAGTGGCCGCGCGCCAAACTCTGGATCGTAACCCTCGACGATCAAGAACTCGCGCAGGTCATCGCCAAACGCCAGCGAAACACCCTGCTCGGCCAGTCGTGTGTTTACCTTCGCCAGCAGCAGGTCAACGATCTGCCGCAGGTCGCCCTGGTCGAGCGATTCGAAGACGACGATCTGGTCGATGCGGTTCAGGAACTCCGGCCGGAATGCCCGTCGCAGCCCCTCCACCGCGCGAGCGCGCTTCTGCGCCTCTTCGCTATCCTCAGCGGTGACTGCCTCGCCCCACTTCGGCACCGCGAAGCCGATATTGTGGCGCTTGATGTCAGGCGTGGCCACGTTGCTGGTCATGATGACGACCGTGTTCTTGAAGTCCACCGTCCGTCCCTGACCATCCGTCAGGCGGCCGTCGTCCAGAATCTGCAACAGCGCGTTGAAGACCTCTGGATGCGCCTTCTCGATCTCGTCCAGCAGGATGACGCTGTACGGGCGGCGCCGCACCTGCTCCGTCAGTTGGCCGCCCTCGTCGTGCCCGACATAGCCCGGAGGGCTACCGAACAGACGCGAGACCGTGTGCGACTCCATGTACTCCGACATGTCGAGCCGGATGATGTTCTCCTCGCTGGCGAACATCGTCGCGGCCAGCGCCTTCGCCAGTTCCGTCTTACCGACACCGGTCGGCCCCATGAAGAAGAATGACCCAATCGGCCGCTGCGGATCCTTCAAGCCCGCTCGCGAGCGCCGGATGGCCCGCGACACCGCGCCGATGGCCTCTTTCTGGCCGATAACGCGCTGGCTCAGATCAGTTTCCAGGTGGCGCAGGTTCTCGCGCTCCGTCTCGAGCATCTGGGTGACGGGCACCCCGGTCCAGTTCTCGACAACTTTTGCGATATCGGCAGGCGCAACGATCATCGCCGGGATGTCGCCGGCTTTGCCCAGGGCTTCGTCGAGCTGCTTCTGCACCTTCAGCTCGTTCTGGCGCAACTTGGCGGCTCGCTCATAGTCCTCGGCCAGTGCGGCAGCCTCTTTCTGCGCGGCAATGCTAGCTAACTCACGCTCCAGCACGCTGACCATCTCCGGGCCAAGCAGCCCCTTCTCGATGGCCTCCAGCCGCAGCGCCGAAGCCGCCTCGTCCATCACATCGATGGCCTTGTCTGGCAGGAAGCGGTCGTTGATGTAGCGATCCGAGAGCTTCACCGCCGCCTCGATTGCCTCATCCGAGATGCGGACACCGTGGTGGCGCTCGTAGTTCTCGCGCACCTTCTGCAGCATGGCGATGGCCTCCTCAGGGGATGGCTCATTGACCAGCACAGGCTGGAAGCGGCGCTCCAGCGCGGCATCTTTCTCGATATGCTTGCGATACTCGTCGAGCGTCGTCGCGCCAATCGCGCGCAACTCGCCACGGGCCAGCGCCGGCTTCAACAGGTCTGCCGCACCGACCGCGCCCTCGGCATTTCCGGCACCAACGACGGTATGCAACTCGTCGATAAACAAGATCACATCGGGATCCTGCCGCACCTCTTCGAGAATCTGCTTGATGCGTTCCTCGAACTGGCCACGGAACATCGCGCCAGCCACCACGCCGCCCATGCTCATCGCGACGATACGCGCGTTACGCAGGGTTGCGGGCACGTTGCCCTCGGCGATTCTGCGGGCGATACCCTCGACGATGGCCGTCTTGCCGACGCCGGGCTCGCCAATCAACACCGGATTATTCTTCTGGCGACGGCCAAGTACCGTCAGCACGCGGCGAACCTCGCGGTCACGTCCGGCGGCGGGATCAAGCTTACCGTCGCGCGCCTCGGCGGTCAGATCGCGCCCGAACTGATCGAGCGTCGGCGTTTTACTATGCTTGTCTGGTTTGGCCTGCGTCTGAGACGCGTTGGCCTGAGGCCCCTGCGGCTGAAAACCCATCGGCGACTGACCACCATTCTGCCCCATCATACGGTTGAAGAACGACCCGAACAGATCACTCTGCGCGCCGTCACCAGGCATGTTCGACAGGTTGCCACCGAGCATTTCTTCGGCGCACTGCTGGCAGAAGAAGTGCTGCTCACGGCGACCGTTCGCGATAGAATCCAGGCGGACACGAGCGTCATTCACCTGGCAGCGTTCGCACTTTTGCATGTGTCTACATATCCTTCATGTTGGTTTGCTGTAAGAAGTGGAGTGGGTTACTCCGAATAGTCTCGCCGTGGAGCGTTGTGCGATGGCTCGCGGTTACTCATCGGTTGGCGAGATGCCTTCGCTCCCCTCAGGAAGCGGTTGCGCCTTGCGCGGACGCCCTCGCGGACGTCGCGGGCTGAGAGTTGCCTCATAGCGCCGGATAACCTCCTCGGCGGTCAGTTCATCCCCCGCCACGACGAGATACGCTCTCGTCCATAAGGTTGGAATGCGGGTCAGTTCAGGGAACTCATCCCGGAGTGCCCTGGATGTCAGCGCCTTGATCTGACAGACGATGCGATGTGGTGCAAGCGTCGGTGGCGCGGCTGCCGCCAGATATACACGATCTGGCAGAATAATCAGCGTGCGCGTCTCGAAGGAGAGGCCCTCTGCCTTTTCCTCCACCAGCGCCTGCAAACGACTCGCAATGTCGCCGACGAGACAGGCTTTCGAGCGCATGGGACCCCACACAAAGTGGTAGGTGATCTGCCACGGCTCGTCAGAATTCTGTATATCCATGCCTCGTACCTACACAATTATATCGCGTCCATGAAATGATGTCCAGAGCGTGGGGCATCAATTTTGTAGATTCGCCATGTTTATCTACAGGTTTATTATAGCGCATATCGTGGCGAGCCGCCAGCGGATTCGCGAGGATTCGTTCAAAATTCCGAAGAAGAATCGCGTTCATTACTCTCTACGTACGCGAGCGCCAGCGGTTGATTCTCGCACCCATTGACAAGCAGACGCGAGGGCATTATTATTTGACTGATTAGCCAATCAATTAATCACGCGGGGTCTGAAGGGGAATTGCCGATGGCGCGACCAGCCACCAACCATGAGGCCCGCAAGGCGGCGATCCTCGATGCCGCACTCGACTGCTTCGCCCGGCACGGCTACGAAGGCGCGACCAACAAGGTCATTGCTGAGGCGGCGGGCATGAAGAGCGCGGGGATTATCTATCACTACTTTCCCAGCAAAGAAGACCTCTTTCAGGCCTGCCTGGACCGTGTCACTGCCTTCGATACCATGCACGACGCGGTGTCTGCTGGCCAGGATGAGCCGCCACAGGTCTTTCTCCAGCGGATCGCCCGCACATATTTAGAAATCATGCGGTCCGATCACCGGCTGGTCAAGCTGGTGCTGATGATCTTCTCGGCAGTGCAGAGCCATCCGGAACTGCCGCTACTCGCGTTGCGTCGGGTGATCCCCGCATTCATCCTGCCGTTGCTCACCTACTTTCAGCGACAGGTGGACCTGGGTGTGTTGCAGCCGCTACCGCCACTTAGCGCCGCGCTGCAGTTCTTCGCGCCGCTGGTGATGCGCGCCGTCACCATGCAGCTGCTGCCAACGGCGATCCCGCTGCCACAGATGAGCGACCAGGCGTTCGTGGATAACCTGGTGCAGACGTTTCTCGACGGTGTTCGTGTGCGCGGCAACGCACAGCCAGCGGGAGGTCACTCGCCATAATCAGCAGGATAAATCACGCGCACTATTATGGATTCATCGCTACAGTGGTTGTAGTGGTTCCAGTCGAGTCTACCCCAGCCACCCGAGGAGGTATGCATGTCATCATCAGCGCATTCTGACGTCGCGCCCATCGTCGTCAGCGACGTCGTCAAGCGGTTCGACAAGGTGACCGCGCTCGATCACGTGTCGCTCTCGGTACTCCGCGGCGAGACATTCGGGCTGATTGGCCCCAACGGCTCCGGCAAGACGACGCTGATTCGGATGCTGTTGGGACTCGGTCGGCCCACCTCAGGAAACATTTCGGTGCTCGGCCGCAAGATGCCCAGTCGCCAGGTCGCGTCCCGCATCGGCTATATGACGCAGTCGAGCGCGCTCTATAACGAACTGAGCATCCGCGAGAACCTGGCGTTCTTCGGCACGCTGTATGGGCTGCGCGGCCGCCGTCTGAAAGAGCGAATCGCCGCCACGCTCTCGCTGGTGGAGCTTGCCGCCCGAGCCGATTCTCCGATACAGACACTCTCTGGAGGCATGCGCCAGCGCGTCTCGCTCGGATGCGCACTGATCCACGAACCCGAGTTGATCTTCCTCGACGAACCGACTGTCGGCATCGATCCGGAGTTGCGGCTGGCATTCTGGGAGTACTTTGCCCAGCTCAACCAGCGCGGCGTGACGCTGGTCGTCTCAACGCATCATTTGGACGAGGCGGCCCGCTGCAACCGGCTCGGCTTGCTCCGCTTTGGCAGGCTGCTCGCCGCCGATAGTCCTGACGCGCTTCGCGCCCGGTCGGGTCAGCAGGACTTCGAGCAGGCATTCCTCTACTTTGCCCAGCAGGCCGAGACCGCCGAGGCTGGCGAGCCCACACCAGCAGCCGAGAAGGAGGCATAGTCCGATGTCACTCTTCCGTGTCATGGCCATCGCTGGCCGCATCATCAGACAATTCGTGCGCGACCGCCGGACGATGGCACTCCTCTTTCTGGCGCCGCTGCTCGTCATGACTATTTTGCAGATCGTCCTCACCTCGAGCAACGGCTCGGTGACACTCGCTCTCGTGCCGCCACCTGGGCCGATAGGCGCCAATCTCACACAGGTGATCAAAGCTCCCGACTCGATTAAGCTGAAGGTTATCACTGCCGATCAGGCTGAGCCGGGGTTGAAGAACGGCGACTACGACGGCGTGCTGACATTCCCCGACTACTTCCTGGCACGGCTACAGCAGGGGCAGAGTCCCACACTGCGCTTGCGGCTGGAGGGATCGAATCCTGGCGCCGCCAAACAACTGACGAGCCTGGTCAAGGTGCTGGTCGCAACGATTGCGGTTCCCCAATCGGGCGGGCAATCGGCCAGTGTGACGCCCACCGTGACGACCAGTTACCTCTACGGCGGCCCAGAATACACCACGACCGATGCGCTGGCCCCGCTCTTCGTTGGCCTGTTTTCGTTCTTTTTCGTCTTTCTGCTGACGTCGGTGGCATTTCTACGCGAGCGGTCACAGGGGACCATCGAGCGGCTGCTGGTCGCGCCTGTCACGCGCACTGAGTTGGTGCTGGGCTATGTCTTCGGCTTCACCGTCTTCGCGCTGGCACAGTCGGCCGTCATTCTGCTCTACGTGATCTTCGCCCTGCGCGTACATTATGCGGGCAATCCGTTCGTCATCTTCCTGGTGACGGCGGCACTGACCATCGGCGGCGTCAATCTGGGCATCTTCATCTCGGCCTTCGCGCGCAACGAGTTGCAGATCGTCCAGTTCATCCCGCTGGTGATCGTGCCACAGGTGCTGCTAGGCGGTCTCTTCTTCCCGGTGAAGACCCTTCCGGTCGTGCTCTTTCAACTCGCCAACATCATGCCGATTACCTATGCGAATGTCGCTCTTCAGGGCGTGATGCTCAAGGGATTCGGCGTCGGCGATATTCTCGGCGATCTCATCTTTCTCGTCGGCTTCGCGCTGCTGATGGTGCTGCTAGCAGCGTTCTCGCTGCGCCAGGAAAAGGTGTGATCTTCCCTTCCCCCAGTGCTCGTCTCTTTCGTGCCGACGGCCTGCGTACACACGTGGCGTGAGGCGTTGCGAACAACAAATGTGACGCAGCGCACAAACAGCGAAGAGACGAGCGATCACCCTTGCATCTTGTCTTACGCGATGCTAGACTCTGCGTGGACGTGTTAGAGTCTGTTCAATTCACGGCGTGCGAACCCCTCATGTGATGCCGCACATAACCACGACGTTTGTGATTAGTTGGCGAGTGAACGGGGAAAACCCGTTCCGTAGCCACCCAGATATCCCCAGCATCAGACATGGCCAAGTAGTGTGGTTGATGTAGGTAATACCCCGAAGTGTGTTGGATTGACCCGAGGCCTGATACCACATTTGTTCGCTGTCCGCATAGTGTCGTGCGTCGCACAGTGTAGCCGCCCATGACGACAGAACTACCTGGCATTGGGGTTGAGGCAGAGGTGGCCCCTTACGCGTGCAACGACCTTCGGCGGCATCGATTCGCACTGGCATGACCGTGTGCCTTCTTGATGCTCAGACCTGCCGATCTCCGCTGGCGCCGATACATCAACTTGCTATGTATACAACAACCCACCGCAGTCTGTTCGCGGCCGGTCAGTCCTCGCAATTCATAGGCCTCGCGTCGCGAATATTCAGGTCTCCCAGGGTGGCGGTCGGTAGATTACACGCTGACGTAACCTCGTCTTCGCCAAACCTCTACTCATGGCGTGAGTAGCTCGATCATTGCTGCAGGGAAGCTCCCTTGAATCCATACGTGGATTCTGTTGGGCAGGCATCCTGCGCGCTGCGCTACTGCCGCTCGTGCAAGCCAAACATCTTCACTGTGGGTTATTTGCACGCTGATGGGGCGCACACGTGGGCAGCGACGGCGCGCCCTCTGTGCTTAGCGAGGAGGCAGATCATAAGAACGCACGCACAAACGACCTGAGAACACCAACGACCTCGATTCAGATTAATGTGCTCAAGGTGGTTTGCTCGCGCCACAGGCGCGCAGCGACACCCGTTCCTGATGGACACACCGTGGAATCCATTGCATCTCGAGAGCATAGGGCTACCGAGGCGCATGGCGGGAGGGAAAAGGATCCATGACTGCACACACTATCAGGTCACTTTTACAGTTCAAGCGACTGCGCTGGATTCTCAGCGCCATTGCGGTGGTCGCGCTGATGATGGGCGGCGTGCTACCGGCATTCGCCAATCTTTCCGGCAGTACATTCGAAGGCGGCGACGGCAATCTGACCGTCGACGCGACGGGCAACCATGACTGGAATAGCCCGGTCCAGCCGATCGATTGCGGAACAACGATTCCGACGATTGGCACCAACTGCAGCACCGACCTAACAAAGAGCACATCAGACAACGCCTTCGGGCAGGGCACCAAAGAAGACGCCGCCGCTGTGACCGTGGTCAGCGGGTCCATTCCGCCGAATAAGAGCGATCTGACGCGCTTCTACGTCAACTCGGAATTCACTAACGGCAGCAACTTCCTCTACCTCGCCTGGGAACGCTCCAACGTCCTCGGCTCAGCCAATATGGACTTCGAGATCAACCAGGCAGTGACACCGGGACTGGGCAATCCAGGGCCGCACACGATCAACCGGACAGCGGGCGATCTGCTCGTCACCTACGACTTTGGTGGCAGCGGTACCCCAACGCTGGGCCTGCTGCGTTGGGTGACCACAGGTGCGACGAGCCAATGCAAGAAGTCTAACACTCTTCCGTGCTGGGGTAATGGATTCTCGATCAACTCCAGCGACTCGGAAGGCGCGATCAATACCACCACCGTCACCGATACGAATCCGCCCGGCGCGCCCTTCACGTTGCCGGCCAATACCTTTGGTGAAGTGGCGATCAACCTGTCCACAGCCGGTGTCTTCCCACCGGGAACATGCACCGCGTTTGGCAGCGCCTTCTTGAAGAGCCGCTCGTCAGCCGCATTCGACGCGGAGGTCAAAGACTTCATCGCGCCGGTGCCGGTGAACATCAGCAACTGCGGGCGGATCATCATCATCAAGCATACAGACCCTCGCGGTCTCAACCAGAGCTTCGGTTACACGGCGAATATTTCGGTCGGCCAGAATAGCTGCGCCAACCCGACAAGTTTCTCGCTGAATGACACCGGCAACACCACCAGTGACAGCACCGCCAACACGCAAGACTGCCCGAACGTCTTCGCTGGCACATACGCCGTGACCGAGGGGGCTGAACCGGCAAACTTCTCGCTGGAAAGCCTTGTCTGTACGGCAACATCAGGCTCCAGCGGCTCGCAGGATGGCGCGAATCCGGCAAAGGCGAACATTACCGTCATTCCGGATGGTGTCGTCACCTGCACGTACACGAACAAAGCATCTGGCGCGATTCAGGTCACCAAGACGGGCAAGAACCTGAGCCTTGGCCCAGGCCAACATCCGCTGGCAGGTGCGACATTTACAGTGAATGGCGTCTCGAAGACGACTGATGCGAACGGACTAGCGTGCTTCGATGGGCTGAACGTGGGGCAACAATACACGGTCACCGAGACCCGCGCTCCATCTGGCTACTCCATCGACTCTAGCTCGCAGACAGTGACGACGACCGGCGCGGCGAGCTGTTCTGTTGGAACGCCTACGGGCGTCACGTTCACCGACTCACCGCTGACGAACCTGAAAGTGACGGCGTCTTCGGTGGTGCCTGGGGCTACCAACTCGACGATTACCTGCGTGGTCTCCGGAACCAGCACAAACATCGGGAACTCGCCGCAGGGTCCTGCCGATCCGGCCGAGGTTGACGCCAACGGCCTGCTCCCTGGTACGTACGTCTGCACGATCGTTGTCGACCCCTAAGCCCGGGCGATTTCAGTACACACAATCGCATGACACTCGGTGGCGGTCTTCGGGCCGCCACTCTGCGTATGGCGTTGCTCCTGTATTTCAGTTTTGAAACAGACCCTTGTCGGGGCGTAGTGACGGCTGCTAGTCTCTAAGCACCCAGATGAAGCTGGCTGCTCGCCTATCGAGCATGCACTGCCAGGCGCACGGGTCGCGAGGAGGGAGGCGTCCAATGCATCGCACCAATCAGCGGCGAAAGCCCACGACAGGCTCACCACAATATCTCACCGCTGGACTGCTGCTCATCGCGGCGCTACTGGCCATTGCGGGCTGCGCATCTTCGGCGCCAACGACAAAGTCGCCCACAGCATCGAGGCCTGTCGTCGAAGGACCGCTCGCTAGTGTTGTTGGGCCGGTGGCGTCACCGCTGGCCCAGCGCATCAGCACGGCATATGACGCCAACGCGCAACAGGCGAAGGTGACGATCACCATTGGCGCGGCGCCTGATGTGGCGACGGCGCAATCGCGCGTGATGTCGCTGTGCTTCCAGGTGGAGAGGGCGCTCTGGGCAAGCAATCCGGCGCTGCGCGAGGTGAAGGTGATTGTGTTGGGACCAATCCGCGACGACTACTCCAACATCATCGACGATGCCTATGGCGTCTCGGATGTGCTCGCGCCGACCGCCGCGAAACTTCCATGGAACACACTCACGCCTGAGTCCGCGTGGATGCACTACGACGCGACATGGCTCCGGGCAAGCTATAAACCCACCTGGCTCTACGGCAAGAACAATTAGCCGCACAGCAGGTTAAGCCGGGAGGATCTCTATGAGGGCGATCCTTCCGTGCTGTCCGCATCCGGACCGCAGCGGGCGACGATGCGCTCGATCAGCTCGCTGGTGGAATGGCAGGGAAGATACGCCAACAACGCCAGCGAACCGCCATATGCCGCGACGATTCGCGCCTCGGGCAGGCGCGCGCCCAGCCCACCATCCACGGCCAACGCCTGAGCGAGCGCGTCAGGCAAGAGCAGCGTATCCTGCTGGCGATCTGCCTCGTCCGCGTAGTCCGCTCCCTTGACATAGACCTCTGGCCGCAGCAAGGTCAACGTCGTCCCGGCGGTCGCTTCCCCGAAGATCGTCACGTAGTCCACGCAGGTGAGCGCCGCCAGCAACTCGGCGCGCTCATCCTCGGCCACCAGTGGTCGCGCTGGTCCCTTCAACTGGCGCGTCGACACGTCGCTATTGACGCCAACGACGAGCACATCGCCCAGGCTCCGCGCGCGCTCAAGATAGCGCAGGTGGCCCAGGTGGAGCAGATCAAAGACGCCATTGGTGAACACGATGCGCGCTCCCTGCGTCCGTTGCGGGGCGAGCCGCTCGGCAAGATGTTCACGCGCAACCACCGTGCCCATCAGTCCTCCATCTGCGCGCGCACAGCCGCCATCAGTTCTTCCGGTGTGTTGGTGGCGTTGCCGAGCCGCTGAATCACCAGTCCCGCGGCCACATTCGCTAGCGTCGCCGCCTCGGCCTGGGTAGCGCCTGCGGTGAGCGCCAGTGTGAATGTGGCGGCGACGGTATCGCCCGCGCCCGTTGGATCCACCACCTCACCGTGATAGTAGACGGGGAGGTGCACCGGAGCCTGCCCGCGCTCGAAAAGACTCATCCCCTCGCTGCCGCGCGTCAGCAGCAATCCTTGTGCGTTGGTGCGCTCCAGCAGTTCTTTTCCGGCGGCATCGAGGCTCGCGCGGTCGTGAATGCGCCTGCCAATTGTCGCCTCGGCCTCGGGCTGGTTCGGTGTCAGGGCGGTAACTCCCTGGAAGCGGTCGAGGTCGCCATGGGCATCGACGACGATCACCTTGCCAGCATCTTGCGCCAGGGGGATGGCAGTCTCGATGATCTCAGGGCTGATGACTCCCGTCTCATAGTCCGAGAGAATCAGCGCATCCACCGTCGGGATTGTTGCGCGCAGATAGGCGAGCATCTGTTCCTTTATGTCGTCACTCAGTTCCGAATCATCGATGACATCCACACGCACAATCTGCTGCCGCACGAGTTGGCTATCCCCGGCGAAGATGCGCGACTTGGTGGTGGTTGGCCGTCCCGCCTCGCTGAACACGCCATCGAGCGCGATGTGATAATCGGCCAGCCGCTGGTGCAGGCGCGCTCCGGATGCGTCGTCGCCGATCACGCCGCAGATCGAGACCTCAGCCCCCAGGGTGCGCGCGTTGACACCCGGATTGGTCGCGCCACCGGGGACGGTGTAATGCGCTCGCTGGCCAAGGATGAGCACCGGAGCCTCGCGCGAGACACGTAGCGGCGCGCCGATAATATATTCGTCCGCCACCAGATCGCCCACCACCAGGATTCGCTTCCCGGCGAAGTCGCGCACCAGACAGAGCAGTCGCTCGCGATCCAATCCGTTCGTCACAGCGGTAAACAGCCCTTTCGCCACGCCAACCGGTGAAGAGCACCATGTGCCAACCGCCGTCACTATAGCACGCCTCATCCCGGCAACGCACGCACCTGTGTGCGAAAGCGACCGTGTTCTCTCATGCCGCCACCGATAGGTGCTATGGTCCCTCGCAAGGTAGTGCAGCGGGACAACTAATCGCACGCGCGACTCTCTTCACGACGCTTGCCATCGGTGTTTAGTGAGTCTGGCGCGATATTTGCTATGGCAGCCCAGTAGTGATGCTTGAGCAGGTTTGAAAGAGAAAGTCGGGTGATGTAGCCTTGCGGTGACGTGTAGACTATGTTACGCTTGTGAACCTGATGAGCTTTTCTGCGTATAGTAGTGTATATCACGTGGAAGTCGTCGCAGCATGTGGCCATCCGGGACGGAAACGGCCGGCTCGACGCTCTGGAGTGAGAGCGCTTCCGCGTTATCGAGGCGGATTCGGCATCGCGGCCGAGCCCGCTTGGCTTTCCAACAGAACAGGTACTTGTACGACACGCCAGATTTCCGAGAGTCCGCTCGTTGCGTAGGCGCCGGTAGCGATTGCGCAACCCCGCGGAGCTTTCTGGAAATCAACTGGAGACTCCGCCTGTATGCGGAGAAACGTCCGCTCGCCAGTACCACTCGGCATAAACACGCCAGCGAGCCCACGTGCTCTCATCGCCTTATGGCGCCACGCATCAGACCATCTTTGCGACGACTGCCCAACGCACAGATGCGCGAACCGTGCGCGCCAGACTGAGCACATCGAGGCGATATATCCCTGCAGGGGAGCACGCGATCATCCCGCGCTCGCCGATGAGCGACCGTCAGATTTCACCGCGCATGAGCGCCGCACACTCTTATCACTGCGACGCGCGCCCACCGAAACACCGACGGGTGTATGGACTCATTAACACGCGACTTCTCCAGTCTCATGTAATTCGAAAACAGTGTCGCCTGTCACCTCTGGAAAGTGCGCACCGGTTGCTGGTAGACCGATGCAGTGCAGTGGCTGCTGTAATTCCGTGTATCCGTGTATCCGTGTATCCGTGTATCCGACAGCAGTGGTTGTGTAAAGAATTGCCGTTTAGTCATGAGCAGATAGCCCCTTCATACCTCGCGACGGGTGGCGCGACCAAACAGGGGCACACCGAAGAGCTTGCAATGCTGCTTCAGCCATGCTGCCCATGACACTATCGCCAGCATCCGCAAACATCTGCGGGCGGTTGACCGCTAACGCGCCGTTCCACAAGGTTTAGCGGCCAGAAACGAGGGGTAAGGCATGGACCTTGTCAAACGACTGGAAGAGTACCGCGAACGCGAACGCTCATTGTCGTGGGAGGGAACCTTCGCGCAGTACTTTGAAATTGCGACGCACCAGAAATCTGTGGCGCAGCTCTCGCACGACCGTATCTACTCGATGATCACCGCCGGAGGCACCGAGACCAATCGTCTTGGTGAGCCACAATACAAATTCTTCTCCGAAGAAATCTTTGGCATCGAGAAATCGCTCCAGCAGATCGTCGACTATTTCCGCTCGGCTGCACAGCGGCTGGAGGTGCGCAAGCGCATTCTGCTGCTGATGGGCCCTGTGGGCGGCGGTAAATCGACCATTGTCGCGCTGCTGAAGCGCGGGCTTGAAGAGTACACCCGTTCCGAGGCAGGCGCGGTCTACGCGATCAAGGGTTGTCCGATGCACGAAGAGCCGCTGCATCTCATCCCTGATGATCTGCGCGCTGACGTCGAGAAAGAGTTTGGCGTCTATATCGAAGGCGAACTCTGCCCGAAGTGCCGCTTCATGCTCGAAAACACCTACAATGGCAAGATCGAATCCGTTCCTGTCGTGCGCATTCCCTTCAGCGAGAAGCACCGCATCGGTATCGGCACGTTTACGCCATCGGATCCCAAGAGCCAGGATATCAGCGAGCTTGTCGGCGGCATCGATCTCTCGACCATCGGTGAAATCGGCACCGAAAGTGATCCACGCGCATATCGCTTCGATGGTGAACTCAACATTTCCAACCGCGGCATGATGGAATTCGTTGAATTGCTCAAGGTTGATGAGAAATTTCTGTATGTTCTGCTGACGCTCTCGCAAGAGCAGAACATCAAGACTGGCCGCTTCGCGATGATCTACGCCGACGAGGTCGTCGTCTCTCATACCAACGAAACAGAATACAAGGCGTTCGCAGGCAATCGCAAGTCTGAGGCATTGCAGGATCGCATTATTCTGGTGCGGGTGCCGTATAACCTGCGCGTATCTGACGAGGTGAAAATTTACGACAAACTGCTGGGGCAGAGCGCGCTCACGAATGTTCACATCGCGCCTCATACCTTGCGCATTGCCAGCACGTTTGCCATTCTTACTCGACTCGAAAACTCGAACAAAGTCGGCATGAGCCTGATGAAGAAGCTCAAGCTCTACGATGGCGAGGACCAGGAAGAATTCAAGCAGAAAGATATCCGCGAGCTGCAGGAAGAGGCCGAGCGCGAGGGCATGGACGGCATCTCGCCGCGCTATGTCATCAACCGGCTCTCCAATGCGCTGGTGAAAGATGGCATAACCTGCATCAATGCCATCGACGCATTGCGGGCGCTGCGCGATGGGCTAGATCAGCACACCAGCATCACCCGCGAACAGCGCGAGCAATACCTCAACTTCATCAGCGAGGCGCGCAAGGAGTACGACGAGATGGCCAAGAAGGAAGTGCAGCGGGCGTTCGTCTATTCCTTCGAGGAGTCGGCGCGTACCCTGCTGAACAACTATCTGGACAACGTCGAGGCCTACTGCAACAAGACCAAAGTGCGCGATCCCATCACCGACGAGGATATGGAGCCCGACGAGCAGTTGATGCGCTCGATCGAGGAGCAAATCGGCATTACCGAAAACGCGAAGAAGACCTTCCGCGAGGAGATTTTGATTCGCATCTCGTCGCTGGCGCGGCGCGGCCAGACATTCGACTACAACAGCCACGAGCGGCTGAAAGAAGCGATCGAGAAGAAGCTCTTCGCCGACCTGCGCGATGTCGTGAAGATTACGACGTCGTCGCGCACACCCGACCCGGAGCAACTCAAAAAATCGAACGAGGTCGTCAGCCGGTTGATCGAAGACTTCGGCTACTGCACCGTGTGCGCCAATGAGTTGCTCAAGTACGTCGGCTCGCTGCTCAACCGCTAGTCTCAACGGTCCGGAAGAGTTCGCGATCATGCAAGCCTCTTCCGGGCTGCCGTCCCCTGTCCAGCAGACATTGCGGCATCACGGGGAGGAATGCGCTTTATGACCAACTATACATCCAGCATATCCCGGCACGACTGGTCGCTGCACCGCAAAGGGGCCATCGATCAGGAGCGCCACAAGCAAAAGATCCGCGAAGCGATCAAGAAGAACCTCGCCGATATCGTCAGCGAGGAGGCTATCATCCTCTCGGACGGCAAGAAGGTCGTCCGTGTGCCAATTCGCTCGCTGGAGGAATACCGCTTCCGCTATGATCCTGGCAGGCAGCAGCACAGCGGCCAGGGCAACGGCAAGAGCAAAGTGGGCGATGTCGTGGCTGCCGACCCACAGCGCGGACGCGGCAAGCGCGGCGAGGCGGGTGAAGAGCCGGGCGTCGACTATTACGAAGCCGATGTGACCGTCGATGAACTGGCCGCGCTCATCTTCGAAGATCTGGGGCTGCCCTTCCTCGAAGAGAAGAAGCTCGCGGAGATGGAGACCGAGGCGGTCCGCTTCACCGATGTGCGCAAGGTTGGCCCGCTGGCCAATCTCGACAAACGCCGCACGATCAAAGAGAACATCAAGCGCAACGCGGCCAAGGGCAATCCGCGTTTCCAGGACATCAAGAATGAGGACCTGCGCTTCAAAGTCTGGGAACCGACGATCAAATATCAGTCGAACGCCGTCGTGCTGGCCATGATGGATGTTTCGGGGAGCATGGGCGAATTCGAGAAGTACATTGCCCGCAGCTTCTACTTCTGGATGGTGCGCTTTCTGCGGACGAAGTACAACAACGTCCATATCGTCTTCATCAGCCACCACACCGAAGCGCGTGAGGTGACCGAGGAGGAGTTCTTCACCCACGGCGAGAGCGGCGGCACGCAGGTATCCTCAGCGTATGAGCTGGCGCTACAGATCATCGGCGAGCGCTTCAATCCCGCCGACTGGAATATCTATCCATTCCACTTTTCCGACGGCGATAACCTGCCATGGGATAACGAGCGCTGTGTCCATCTCGTCCAGCAGTTGATGAGCATCTGCAACATCTTTGGCTACGGCGAGATTCGCGAGGGGCACTACCGCTCGCCGAGCACGCTCATGTCGGCCTATAGCAAGATTCAGGATGAGAAATTCACCGCTGTGACGATCTCCGACAAGACGGAGGTCTACCCGGCGCTGCGTCATTTCTTCGCCACCCGCGACCCCGCGACGGCGCTTCCCTGACATGATTCCGGTTTCCCAGCGCTCGCGGAGATGACACGCGGCTGTGAAAGGAAGGCATGACGATGCCTGAGGCAATGACCAACGACGCGTATGTGGCCGAGCTTGGCGACGCCATCGAGAAGATCTGGGCCATCGCCCGCCGCATGAACCTGGACCCGTTCCCGGTGAACTTTGAACTGGTCCCTGCCACCATCATGTATGAGTTTGGCTCGTACGGCCTGCCAGGGCGTTTCAGCCACTGGTCACGCGGCAAAGCCTACTATCGCATGAAGACCGACTATGACTACGGGCTGAGCAAAATCTACGAACTGGTCGTCAACACCAATCCGTCATACGCCTTCCCGATGGAGCAGAATGATCTGCTGCAAAACAAGGTGGTGGTAGCGCATGTCCTTGGCCATACTGACATGTTCAAGAACAACATCTATTTCAAGCGCACTCCGCCAAACATGATCGACAAGGTGAGCGTCAATGCCGACCGCATTCGCTCGTATGAATACGCGCATGGAACGCATGAAGTAGAGCGCTTCCTGGATGCCGTGCTCGCGATCGAGGAGCATATCGACCCCAACTTCCGCATCCGTCGCCTCAACGCCGAGGAAGCCGAGGAGCGGCGCCAGGCCGGCAACCAGCCGCGTGCGTCAGACTACGATGACCTGTGGGATATCGATCAAAAAGCGGCGGACCGCAAACGCGACCAGAACGATAGCCGTTTCCGCGCGCGGGCCCGGCGATTCCCGGCGGAACCCGAGAAAGACCTGCTGCTGTTTCTGGCCGAGCATGCTCCCAGCCTGGAGCCGTGGCAACGCGACATTCTGCTGATCGTGCGCGAAGAGATGCAATATTTCGTGCCGCAGATGCAGACGAAGGTACTTAATGAGGGCTGGGCCAGTTATACACATGCTCGTATCATGCGCGAACTCGATCTGACCGACGCTGAATACGCCGCTTTTGCCCAGATGCACGCGGGCGTGCTGGCGCCCAACCGCATGCACATCAATCCCTACCACGTCGGCTACCACATCCTGGAAAACATCGAGCGGCGCTGGGATAACCCCACCGAGGAAGAGCAACAGAAGCTGGGCCGCGTGCCGGGGCAGGGGAAGGCGAAAATCTTCGAGGTGCGCGAGATCGAGAACGACGTCTCGCTCCTGCGGAATTATCTCACCAAAGAACTCGTCGAGGAATTGGACCTCTACCTCTATCGCAAAGAGGGCGACCAGTGGGTGATCGTCGAGAAGAACTGGGAAAAGGTGCGCGACGGCATCATCGGCAGCATGACGAACTTCGGCTATCCGTATCTCACCGTGGATGACGCCGACTACAACCGGAATACCGAGTTGCTGCTGCGGCACCATGTCGAGGGTGGACGCGAACTTGACGTTCCCTACGCCGAAAAGACTCTGGAATACCTCTACCAGATCTGGTCGCGTCCGGTGCATCTGGAAACCATCGCCGATGAGGAGCCTATCCGGCTATCCTACGACGGCGAGCAGCACTCGCAGGAGGAACTCGAAGAGGACGAGTAGGTGGCCCCTCCCCGTCCCCTCCCCAGCACGGGGAGGGGCGCCAGGAGCACTACGGCTCCCAACAGGGGAGAAGGTCACAGGAGAAGATCGTCGCGTCAGATATTGAGCGCG
>DAHUXT010000469.1 GCA_027307065.1 Ktedonobacteria bacterium | reverse complement strand
AGAGTCAGCCTTGGCCGGAGCAGCCGCCAGAGTCAACCAATCCGAGCTACGGGCAGCCTGGCGAGTATCCGCCACCGCCGATGTATGGCGCCGCGCCGTATCCGTCGCAACCGATGCAGCCAACGCCACCCTCGCAGGCGGTCTATCCACAGCAGCCGCCAAGCGGCGCGTATCCGCCACCTCCACAGGGATATAGCGCGCCAAATATCTACGTGCAGCCAGCGGCGTATCCTTATATGGTCGCCGCGCCAGCCGTTCCAGCGGAGCCAGGCTCTGGGCAGGCTGTTGCCGGTCTGGTGCTGGGCATCGTCAGCGTCGTGGTTGCCTTCATTCCATGCTTCGGCCTCGTGTCGATCGTAACCGGAATCATCGGGTTGGTGATGGGTATCCAGGGCCGTAAGTCGGTGTCGCGCCACGGGATGGCCGTCACCGGCATGGTGCTCTCGATCATCAGCCTTGGGCTGGCGGTTCTCGGAGCCATATTTTGGATTGGTCTCTCCGCGTTGCCTGCGCTCACCATACCCACCAACTGACCAATTCTCCGGTTGACGCCGACACCATCTCGCCAAGAAACGCCACATCCCTCACCCGGATGTGGCGCCTAGTCTTTTGTCTAGGCTTCGGTGGGGTTGCATCGTCGCCTCACCGCGACATAGAATGCAGGGCACGGAGGCACCCGCGTTCTGCCCCCAATCAAAACCGTCCACAGCTCATCACAACCCTTGATTGCATCCAACGTCCGGGTCACAGAAGTTGCCCGGTGCACAACTCGCTGTTGTCTGTTTCCCCGCCAGGATCGTCCAGCTGCGTGCTACCCGCGTGAACGACGAGTACATCCAGCGCAGCCGACGGGGCTAGCATATTTGAGGAGCCACCGAATCGCATGGCAACGAGCAGCAAACCCGCTACTGTCGGTCAACTTCGCGAAAGCGGATACCGCGTTCTCTCTGTCAAGGAT
>DAHUXT010000468.1 GCA_027307065.1 Ktedonobacteria bacterium | reverse complement strand
GTTGGTTGGCTTCCGGTCTGTTGTTGGGTATGTTGCGCTCAGCAAGCAACATGGCGGCGCGCTTCGCCTGCCTGCCTCGCCTGGCACGGTACAGGTAAAGGGACATCATCCGTCAACTACCCCATAGCTAAAGCTAGGGGCTTGCATCTGCGGAGCAACGTGCCGCGACGCCATCAGGAGTAGCCACATGCCGCTCTCTCCCTACCCGGTTCGCATCGGGAGGTTGGCTGACAACCAGAGTGGGGCTGTCCAACCCGTCAACGTACCAGAGACACCCACTGTCTCCCCGGCCTTGCGGCCTCTGTCTCTCGCTGTTGCCAGCGTTAGGTACGACGCTCGCGGTTACTCCGCGTGATAGTGGAATGATACCACAGAAGAAAGGAGACGGCCATTCCTCCCCACGCCTGCAGGCAGGGGTCTCTCGGCCGAAGATGTGATGAAACGAGCGGCAAACTGATCTGAGTGCGACCGGGTCGAACCAGAGCCGCGCGATGTGACGCAAAATGGCAAAACGGCAGCAGCTCCGGAGTTTGTCATACAGTGCATCGGGCGGCAGTTGCGCTGCGTATGTGCGGCATCCCAGAGTCGCTAATGTGAGATCAGCGTAGCGCAACAAAGTGGTCCGCTGGCTCCGTATCGCGCCCATCGCCCGAATATCGCCTGCCGGACGCAAAAGATAGGGGGACAGGATCATCCCCCGCCCCACCAGTAGTCGTGGTGAGCCCCGTCGGACTCGAACCGACAACCCGCTGATTAAGAGTCGTCTTCTCGCGTAGCAGGCGAAATCTAGCAGCCTCACGCCATCCCCTGGCCTTCGCAGGTGATAACTCTGCGGAGTGCCTTCCCCCACAATTATACGCGCGCTCGCGCGTCCTCGAACAGATTTTCCAGCTTTTTGGGAGCATGACCCTGGACGCTTTGCGCCCAAAACAACAGATGAAAGAGTCGAGTTACCATGCATTCCTTACATACTGAGCGGCGTAGTGCGCAGTGCCAGCAGTGGAATG
>DAHUXT010000467.1 GCA_027307065.1 Ktedonobacteria bacterium | reverse complement strand
GCGCCAGATGTCAGTTGGATGCTGGGTGAGGAAACACCTAGAGACAAGTTGGCTTCGATTCGCCCCCATAACTGGTCAATTGTGTTCATAAGCGTTTCTTCAGCTGCCGAATATCTGTTATTCGGGTCTCATGGCCCATTGGGCGCGAACGTCATCGATTACGCTCCTACGTCTGGCGCGCTAGTTTCCTACGCCCAGCGTGCCAGACCCAACTCTAGTGGATTGCTCAGCCCGCCGCAACTGGGCACCACCCGCACGCCATAGACCAGGCTGCCATTGATGGGCGGCAGCAGACGCGCCGAATAGCAACGCTCACCCTCGGGGGTCTGGCCACTCGGCTCCATGACGGTGATCTGGCGGGCGCGCAGGTTGCCATTATCATCGCGCGCCGCTACCAACTCGACCCGCACATCATCCGGGCGAAGCGCGCCCAGTTGTACACAGGCCTCCACCTGCACCGGATCGCCAAACGCGAGGCGCCCCTCTTGTGGCCCCTCGGCGCGGATGCTCACCTTCGGCCAGGCGGCGCGCACGGTGCGCTTCCAGTCGGCGAGCGCGCGGGCAAGCGCGTAATGCTTCGCGTCAATCTGGCGGCCATAGACGAGGGCTGGCACGTACAGCTTCTCGGTGTACTCTTTCACCATCCGCCGCATGCTAAAGGCCGGGGCCACCGTCCGAATCGCCTCGCGCATCACCGAGAGCCAGGCGTGGGGCAGGTCGTCGCTGCCTCGGTCAAAGAAGATCGGCACGATTTGATTTTCCAGCGCGGCATAGAGCGCCAGCACATCGGCCTCATCGCGGGTGTCGTCGTCCTGATAGTCGCGCCGCTCGCCAAACGCCCAGCCGTTACGTCCGTTGTAGCCTTCTTCCCACCAGCCGTCAAGAATGCTCAGGTTGGGCAGACCGTTCAGGCTGGCTTTCTGGCCGCTGGTGCCGCTTGCCTCGTGTGGGCGCACGGGATTGTTCAGCCAGATGTCGCAGCCGCGAGATGGTGCAGGGGATGGACGTCAGCTTCGACGTCGCGCGTGAGATTGCCGCTGCCAACGCCATCTTTACG
>DAHUXT010000466.1 GCA_027307065.1 Ktedonobacteria bacterium | reverse complement strand
ATATGTACACCATATGAGATCAATACGATTGTTTTGCTCTTAATCTTTTCCTGCGTTTCTACATGGGATCAGTTTTCGAGTCCTCTTCCTAAGCCTCTCCTTCCGCACTAAACCCTTGCCACCGCCGCCGCCGCTCGTGTCAGGTCCCGTGACATTTATGTCCTTGGTTGATCGTGGCGTGGCCGATGTACCCGTGCCCGAAGTGCCTGGCGTCGTGCCAGGTGCGGCATCCTGCGTGCGGAAGAACCTGGTAAACGATGAGGTCGGCTCGAAATTGATCCACCCGTACTTGCCAAAGTAGATTTGCGTCCACATGTGGGCCTGGGTGCCGCGCACAACGTAGTTCCCATGAGCCTGATCGTACGTCCCATTCGTGAAGCCCAACGCGACGCGCGAGGGCATGCCCAGCGAACGCGCCATCATCGCCATGGCCGATGCGAAGAACGTACAGAACCCTTTCTTGCTCTGGAGGAACCAAACGACGGCATCCTGCCCGGCAGGCGGGTCGGTATTCGACGTGCTGTAGGTGAATCCGGCACGCAGGTAGGTCTCCAGATGCTCCGCCGCATCATACATCGAGGTCGTGCCCTTCGTCGCCTGTAGAGCCGTCTGCTTGATATAAGGGTCGATATTCTGCGAGGATGGCAGATAGATCTCAAGCACGCCTTGTGGATACATACCAGCGTCTGGAGCCGCATCGGTCGGATAGGGAACCTGAGCGAGTTGATTGGTTGTCGCGTTCGAAACGTATCCTTCGGCAATATACTGGTCACCTGCCTGAAGGGGGTTGTCGGCCTGCCAGATCGCCGGAACGGCAGCGGGTCCGCGCACGGTGTAGGTGGTATTTACACTGAACCGCGCCGCTTCTGATCCTGGCGCGAAGAGATATTGTTGGCCACCGGTAGGCACATTGTCGAATGTGATGGCATAGGTATCGACGCTGGTCTGGCCACTCGACGGCGGAATCACCTGATTCGCCTTTGCGCCGAGTTGCTGCCCCGTAGTGGACGTCCAGCTCGCCACGCCGTCATAACTGTCGTAGGTCTCCGTGATCAGATATTGCGTCCCATCGTCGCTGTTGTGCGGCAACGTATAATGCA
>DAHUXT010000465.1 GCA_027307065.1 Ktedonobacteria bacterium | reverse complement strand
TCGATCACCGGCTACCTGGTGCGCATTGCGGTGCATCCGCGCGCGTGGGGTACGGGCGTTGGCACGCGGCTGATGGCCGAAGCAGTTCGCTACTTCCAGCGGCGGCATGTGTGGAAGATCGTGCTCAACTCCGAAGAAGAGAACCATCGCGCCCACGCGCTCTACGAGTGGTTCGGTTTTCGGTTGATTGAGCCACGTGGCTTCGTCCTCAGCCGTCAGGTTTCGCCGGATGGGGCGTGACGGTCGCGTGATACTCATGTTGCCTAGCAATGTGCCATTCTTGCCAGTGGACAAGAATCTGCCACTCGCCAGCGCTGGCGTTGATGAGAAGGAGTGACCGCCCGTGTTCATCGTGGACGCGCACGAAGACATCGCCTCGAATGTGCTGCATCATGGTCGCGACATCCGTCGCAGTGTCGCCGAGAAGCGCGCGCTGGAGCAGACCATCAGCCGAGAGCCGGGCAAATATTATCCTGAGACGGCGATGATTGGCTTGCCCGATCTGCGGCGTGGCGGCGTGGGGGCTGGTCTTCGCAACGATCTTCGTGCTGCCGGGTGAAGCCGAGACGATGGTGGAGGATGGGCGTGCTCAGTTGCGCTATTACGCGACGTTGGCCGAGTCGACGCCTGACGTGCGTATCATCGAAAATCGCGCCACACTGGAGGGGTTGCTCACTGACTGGTCCGCCGCGCCGACGCCTGATGCCCGCCCGACCGGATTCGCGCTGCTGCTGGAAGGCGCCGACCCGTTGCGCGATCCCTCTGAGTTGGCCGCCTGGCACGCCGAGGGGCTGCGCATCGTCGGACCCGCATGGCGAGGCACACGCTATTCCGGTGGAACGGGCATGCCGGGTGGGCTGACCGATCTGGGCCACGAACTGCTGCGCGAGATGGAGTCGCTGAAGATGATTCTCGACATCAGCCATCTGGCTGAGCAGAGCGTCTGGGATGCGCTGGAGGCCTTTTCTGGCGTCGTCATCGCCAGCCATGCCAACTGCCGCGAATATGTGCCGACCGACCGCCAGCTGAGCGACGATACCATTCGGGCGCTGGCCGAGCGCGACGGCGTCATCGGCGCGGTCCTGCACAATGCGTTTCTCGTCGGCGGCTACGAGCGCGGC
>DAHUXT010000464.1 GCA_027307065.1 Ktedonobacteria bacterium | reverse complement strand
TCAGCCCGATGTGCCCGTCGGCCACGTCGTGCCCGTAGCGGCCGTCGTTGAGCAGACTGACGCCATAGTCGGCATCGGAGAGGTCCAGCCAGCGGTGAGCGGGAATCTCAAAGCGCGCCCGGTCCCAACTGGTGTTGCGGTGGAGCGGCCGCTCGATGACGCCATACTGAGTCTCGCATGTCGCGTGCGTCGCATGAATGTCGAGTGGGAAGTCCGCTTTGAGCAGCACATGGTGCTCGTGCCAATCGATCTGTGTCTCGAAGTCAATACGTGGGATAGCACGATAGCACACCATCCGCTGGATAATCGTGCTCGAACGGAAGCGGCGCTCGATCCGCACGCCGGCACGTAGCGGCCCGCGCTCGACGACACTGATACCGACCGTATCCACCGAATAGGGCTTTTGCGCGTAATAGGCATCGACGTCCCACGCATCGAAGTCTCGCGGCAGATCCTCGAACGCTGTCAGCCGGTTACCCGCGCTGGTGTTTGGTATCAGTTCCCTGCCGCTTGTTCGATGGTCACGCAACGAGGCGATCTCGCCAGAACCGTTCAACGTTACGGTGAAGAATGCGTTCGAGACCACAATGCCATCGCCATCAACGGTTACCGCGACATCCTCGGCAGCGGCAGCAGGCTCCGCGGCGCTTGAAGGCGCAGCCCATTCGATTGTCGCGGTACTCCGCCCCAGCATCTCGGGCAGTTCAGCCAGAATGGTGGGGCGAGGTCCATCGCCCACATGCTGCGTTGGCAGCGGTATGCCGCCGATGTGCGGCATCAAACCGTCTTTGGAAGCGGCGGGCATTACGACGTCGCGTCGCGCGAAGGGCGAAGGATTCAGCACCACGCTTGACGCATTTGGCACATCAGCCGCGAGAGCCGTCAGCATTGCAGAGGTCAGCGCCTCGAGGTTCTGCGCGAGTGCTGTCAGCGCCATCCGCGCATCCCAGTACACGGTTGCGATCGATGATCCCGGCAGAATGTCGTGGAACTCGTGCATCAGCAGCGTACGCCAGGCGTCATCCAGCAGTTCACGGCGATCTGGCGCGCTATCTGGCGCGCTATCTGGCTGACGGCAATGTCGAGTTTCTGGGGCGCGTCGATCAGCAGGTCAAGATCAACGGCTATCGCATCGAGCCAGGCGAGGTCGAGACGGTGCTCGGCCAGCACCCTGACG
>DAHUXT010000463.1 GCA_027307065.1 Ktedonobacteria bacterium | reverse complement strand
TGCGCGTTGAATTGCGGGCCAATCCATTTCACCGGATAGGCGTTGATCAGGTTCCAACGGGCCAGCACGTCGCCCGTCACGTCGTACATCACCACCGAGACGTTCTTTGGGGTGATCTGCCCTTGCGCCAACTCGGCGTACCACTTAAAGAACTCATTGGAGCTGGTCATGCCGCGTTTCAGGGTGAGGTTGCTAGACTTCGTACGGCCAGGGAGCCGATGCACAAAGTCATTGACGCCCCCCTCCTGATATTCCATGACCTCCATCTCAAGCTGCAGCCCACTCACCTCGGTGAAGACGGCCTCAGCCATTCCGCCAATCTCGACGTAGAAGCGGCAGTTGGGATATGACTCTACTGACATGGTACCTTCTCCGTCACACGCCATCCAGCGCGGGCTCTCCTCGCGCGCGGTCCAGCCGGATCTCCGCCAGCATCAGGCGATAGACCTTTTCTGCCAGCGCCTGGATATCGATCTCGCCGCCGCCAGGCTGCCCGTTCTGCGCGGATTCAGTGCGTGTCTGGGGTGACTGTGGCTTTTGGTCGGCGCTCTCGTCGAATGTATCAGGCATGGGTCTGCTCCGCCGCCAAATCGAGCGCGAAACGGCTGCCACAGGTCGGGCACTGCGTCTCGATCAGGCCTGACTCCATCTCATTGATGCTCGCATACAGGTCCTGCAGATAG
Source organism: Ktedonobacteria bacterium (assembly GCA_027307065.1). GTDB lineage: Bacteria > Chloroflexota > Ktedonobacteria > Ktedonobacterales > JADMIN01 > DAHUXT01. Next base: position 519 of record DAHUXT010000463.1, on the reverse strand, counting down.
GCAAAGTCTGATGAGAAAAGCCGCTCGATGACCGCGGGGGCAGGCGGGCTCATGTCACCCAGCCGCGTGATGACACGGCTCAGTAACACGATGGTCAGATAGCCCGCGTTGGCGCGCACCCGCGGATCTTGCAGTGGCTCGATTTCGTCGAGCGCGGTCGCCAGCCGCATAGCGCCCTGCCGATGGAGGGTGCCCTGCTCATCTACATAGCCTCGTGGCAGCGTGAACTCGAACTCCGTTTGCAACATAGCCCCACCGCCCCGTTCGTAAATGCGCCGCTAGCTCACCCGCTCGTAACCCTCGTGCGTGATTTCCAGCTCCTCGATGGCAACCTCATTGTTGCCCGCGTTGGCGCTCGGCCCCGTCAGTTTGCTCGGCCAGGCGTTGACAAAGTTCCAGCGGGCGATCTCTTTGCCGTCCATGCTGTACATCACAATCGAGCCGTTTTTGCGGGCGTCGTCGATTTTGCCCTGCTCCACCATCTTGCGCCACTGCCACATATCCATCGCGTCGGTAATG
>DAHUXT010000462.1 GCA_027307065.1 Ktedonobacteria bacterium | reverse complement strand
CGGTAGTCGAAGCCGTAGCGGGCGTCCACATAGCCGACGTTCTTGATGGTGTTGCGCACGATCTCTGGGATGTCTACCCATGTCGAGGTCGTAATCTCGCCCGCCACAAGCACCAGTCCGGTCGTCGTCGCCGCTTCACAGGCCACCCGCGACATCGGGTCATCGCGCAGCATCGCATCGAGCACGCCATCGCTGATCTGGTCGCAGAGCTTGTCAGGATGTCCCTCAGTTACGCTTTCACTGGTGAAGAACGCTTTGGGATCGTTCATAAAACTGTTGCTGGTCATCTGTTTCGTTTTGCCTCGCTGCTCAACACATTTTCATACAGTCACTATGGCAATATCACACGACCTGTTTGCCATGAACTCCCCGCCCCCCGGCGCCGCAACGCCAGGGAACGGGACTGGACATTCTACAAACGACTAGGTGCCTGACTCCCAGGCTGCCAGATACTCCTGCTGCTCAGGGGTCAGGGTATCGATCTCGATGCCCATCGCCGCAAGCTTGAGACGCGCGATTTCATGGTCAATTTCGGTGGGGATGGTGTAGACCTTCGGCTCCAGCGACTTGCCATTGGCGAGCATGTATTCCGCGCCGAGCGCCTGGTTGGCGAAGCTCATATCCATCACGCTGGCCGGGTGGCCCTCACCCGCCGAGAGGTTCACCAGCCGGCCATCCGCCAGCAGATAGACATGGCGGCCATCGGCGTAGGTGAATTCTTCGACAAAGTCGCGCGCCGTCCGGCGGCCACCCGTCGCCAGCTTCTCCAGCGCGGGAATGTTGATCTCGTCGTTGAAGTGGCCAGAGTTGGCGATGATCGCCCCCTCTTTCATCCGCTCCATGTGCGGGCCGTCGAGCACGTTGATGTCGCCCGTCACCGTGATGAAGATGTCGCCAATCGCGGCGGCCTCCAGCATCGGCATCACCCGGAAGCCATCCATCACCGCCTCGATGCCGCGTACCGGGTCAACCTCGGTGACGATCACGTTGGCGCCCAGGCCCTTTGTGCGCGAGGCAACGCCCTTGCCACACCAGCCGTAGCCCGCGACGACAACATTGCGCCCGGCGATCAGCCGGTTGGTGGCGCGGATGATGGCGTCGATGGTGCTCTGGCCCGTGCCGTAGCGGTTATCGAACAGGTGCTTGGTGTCAGAATCAGTCACCGCCAGCACCGGGAACTTCAGCACGCCATTCTGCTGCATGCTGCGCAGCCGGATGACGCCCGTCGTCGTTTCCTCGGTTCCGGC
>DAHUXT010000461.1 GCA_027307065.1 Ktedonobacteria bacterium | reverse complement strand
CTCAAGCAACGGCAGCCCTACAAGGTGATGCTGGAAATCAGTTCGCGCGCGGGCCGTGTCTTCAGTCAGCTCGACGCGCTGTTCTGGGATCAGGGCAAGCGCCGACGGGTGGAGCTGGCACTGGCCGAGACGCTGGCGGTCGCCCTGGAAATCCCCGTGTCGCCGCACGACGTCTTGATCGACATCCCCAAGCCGGAGAAATGGGAGATGGATGTGCTGGTGCGCTTCGCCCATCCGCCCGTCGGCATGCAATCGCTGATGACGTGGACAGAGGCAACGGGTCAGCGTCCCGGCGACCTCGGCATCTACGAGCAGCACCAGCGCCGCATCCGTATTGTGGCGCGCCAGCCCGTGCGCGACGCCGCCAACGACCTCGCCCAGGAACTACTGCTGCCGGTCATCGAGCGCATCCCCACGATCTAATAACGTGTCCAGAAATTCAGAAAATCCTACAAACTGGTGCGCGCCCAGGCGGAGACAACGACGGGTAAGCGGGCGGCTCTACTTCGACTGACGGTCTCCTCACGTAAGCGTTCAGCCAAAGTATCAATGTCAATCTCCTCCTCGGTTGCCAAGCCAGATTGCACGATAAGCGGCAGGAACATGCGCACGTCCGCGGCCTGCATTTCGAAACCCGGCCAGTCGCGATCAGCGCCAATCGCGGCTTCATAGGCCAGGTGTGGCACGGGCAACCCAGCCGCATGAAACATCGAAGGGAGTTGCATCCCCGCGTGGATATTGCCGCCAGCCCGCTGCCACGGGAGCGTGGACAGCTTCCGAGCCTGCTCCCATAGAGGAGCAGATGGAGACGAGGCATCTTCATGACTGGAGAGATCGTACTCCTGAAATACCACAATGCCTCCGGGACGCACGCATTGGGTTAGGTGATGCAGGGTAGCCTCCGGTTCAGGCAGATGCATCAAAATGAATCTCCCGACAAGGGCGTCGAAGTGCTCATCCAATATCAGGGTGCGCAGGTCTGCAGCGATGAAGGAGACATGCGCATGGCCAGCGGCTTGCGCTCGCGCTTTGGCCACCTGGAGCATGTCTGCACTCGCATCGACCCCGAGCACACTGCCCGTCTCGCCGACCATGTCGGCGGCGATCAGGCTAACCTCGCCCGGCCCGCTGCCGATGTCGAGCACCTTCATCCCAGTGGTGATGCCAGCCTCGGCAAACGCCCTGCGCGTGAATGTTTGGTAAATCCGGCCTAGCAGCTGCAAGCGCTGGATGTCCTGAGGCGTGTGTCCAAGTGCGTAGTTATCGGCTGATGACCTGTGCTCTTCCAATGCCTTCTC
>DAHUXT010000460.1 GCA_027307065.1 Ktedonobacteria bacterium | reverse complement strand
TGACGGCCAACGAGGGGATCTGGGTGCCGGTCGCGGCACTGCGCAGGGCGCCGATCCCGTTGATCGCGGTGATCGCCCCCTGGGCCTCCTGGCGTGCCACGGCGGGGTAGGAGCTGCCGATGTTGCCCGCCAGGCCGCGCACCGTGGCCGCACCCAGGCTGGCGACCAGCGCCGGGTCTGCGCCAAATGAGCGCACGCCGATCACCGGATTATCGGGATTGTTGGCAACGTCGACCACTGGCGCCAGATTGAGCAGAATGCCCAGCGCGCGCAACTCCTCGCCTGAGGCGCGGCTAATCTGCTCCACCGTCTCTTCGGAACCAATGGCACCAAGCGCCATATTGCCCGGAAATACGGTGGTATGTGGCCCAGTGCGGCGGACGATGCCGTTCTCCTGATCGGTGGCAATCAGCAGCGGAAACGGTTGTCCGGCGTCCCTTGCCGCCGTCTGCAGGCTGCTCGTCAGGCGAAGCGACTGGCGCGGCGTGGGGATATTGCGCGAGAAGAGGCAGATGTTACCAACGTGGCCCGACCGAATCACATCGAGCACCTCGGGCGGCGCGGTGACTCCGGAAAACCCAACCATCAGCAACTGGCCAATCTGCTGCTCGAGCGTCATAGTATCTGTCAAATTGCCCACGGCACACTCCCTGTTAGCGCGCATTCGCCTCAATATCCCAGCAATCAGGTACAGTATCACCAGTATAGACGGTGGCGGTCAACTGAGCACGGCCAACGCGGCTGCTGCTTCGTATCTCTATCAGTGCTATCGTGGGCGCAATGGCCGCGAGAGGAGACGACAATGGATCTCTCATTTCATGGGGCGGCGGGTGGTGTGACAGGCTCGTGCTATCTGCTAGAGGCCGCTGGCACGCGCATCCTGATTGATTGCGGACTCTTTCAGGGCGCTGACGCCACCGAATCGCACGACTTTGGCTTCGATCCCCGGTTGATAGAGTACGTGCTGATCACCCACGCCCATCTCGATCACTGCGGACGCTTACCGCTGCTGGTAAAACAGGGGTTTCGCGGCGAGATTATCCTGACCCCACCAACACGCGCCCTGATGGGCATCGTGCTGGCCGACGCCGCGTCGCTTCAGGTCGAGGAGTCCGAGCGCGTTGGGCGCCATCGCCGTCGCGAAGGCAAACCGGTTCCTGCAGCCACCTATGATATGCCCGATGTCTTCGAAACGATGGAGCTTGTTGGGCGGCTCGCCCACTATCAGCAGCCATTCGAGTTGTGCCCAGGCGTGCGCGTGACATTCGATGATGCCGGACATATTCTCGGCTCAGCCTGGATATTGCTCGAAGTCGAAGAGAACGGGGC
>DAHUXT010000045.1 GCA_027307065.1 Ktedonobacteria bacterium | reverse complement strand
CTCAGCCAGCAACTCCATTCCGCCGCCGGTCTGGTGCTGAACGACCGCGCGCGACATGACACAGATATGCAGATGTCCTGGTGTCGGCCGTGGCGACTCGCTATGATCTATCGGGCTGCTCATTCTACCGGCTTCCCGAGGCTCGCCCCCTGCTGAGCGACGGTCACTCCCATGGGCGTCGAGCCGCTAACGCGCTCATAGACCTGCGCGGTCCGTTCGGCAATCGGTCCCCAGGCGAACTGCTCCTCCGCGTACTGACGCGCACGCGCACCCAACAGCGCGCAGTGTTCGCGATCACGCAGCAGCGACAGCAGTGTCTGCGCCAGCTCATCTGATTCGCGGGGCGCAACAAGCGCGCCTGTCTCGCCGTCGAGTACCGCCTCCGGGATGCCACCGACACGCGTCGCCACGACCGGCCGGCTGTTGGCATAGGCAAGCTGGACCACGCCGCTCTGGCTCGCCTCCACATAGGGCAGCGCAACGAGATCGCACGCCTCGAAAACGGTAGCGGCATCGTGCAGCGGCAGGTAGGTGGGAAAGCTCAGCGTCGCATCCTCCAAACCGAGACGAGCAATCTCCGCCTGCACCGTCGCGAATCCATCAGGCGCCCGGCCAGCGAGGATGAGCCGTGCTTCTGGCAACTGCTGGCGCACCGCCGCAAAGGCCGGCAGCAGATACTGGATGCCTTTATAGGGGCGCATCAAACCGAAGCAGAGCACGACCGGAGCCGTCGGCGAGAGTCCCAGACGCTGACGCGCGGCAGTCCTCCGGGTCCCCATGTCACCGCTACCGTGGGTGAGCGCCTGAATCCCGCAGTAGTTGCCATGCGAAATCACCGACACTTTGCCCAGCTCGATGCCAAGCGCATCGAGCTCGTCAAGGGCGCGTTGATAGTGGACGATGAGCGCGTCCGCCGCATTGTAGAGGCCTGCCCAGGTTGCGCGTGTCTCCGGCGGGGCGTCGTGCGGCAAGATGTTGTGAGCCGTCAGCACGATAGGCACTTTGCAGGCACGCAGCAGGTCAACCCATTGACGGTCCCGCTCTGGATTCATGAACCACTGGATATGCGCGACGGTCGACGGTTGGGAGCGCATGAGGCCAAGCACACACCGCCAGCCGCGATCAGCTTCGCGCATTGCCAGCCAGCGCGAGGCTCGACCAGCGGCGCTATTCGCCTGAAAGGGCATCGTCGTAGGCGACTCGGCGCGCGTAAGTGTTGGTGGAGACGCGGCGGTTCCCAGCGCGGGTTGCGCATGTTGCCGCAGATCAGGACGCCGCAGCAACCGTTGTATGGCCTTGCGCTCGATGCCGGGGCCAAACGGAGTCATTACCGGAAACGATTGCGGCGCATCCGCCAATTCGTACGGGTCACCAGTGGCCAGCGTCACGTCCATACGCTGCGACTCGCTGAGCGCCGCGCACAGACTATACGCATAGTGACAGATGCCTCCCTGCCCCTGGGGCTCGACCATGACTACACGCACGCTATCGGCCTCCGCTGCATCTCGGCAGCATCTCGCCGCACGTCTCTTCGCTCATCACTCCCCGCCCCTCACTGTATCTCATATCTCGCGCACCACACTTAGCTGTTCGCGGCTGGAACCGTGCGATGCAGCATCGCCACGCGCTGGTAGACATCCATCGTCACGCGCGCGGCCTGTTCGGCAGTGAACCGCTGTACGCGCTGCAGTCCTCGCTGCGCAAGCTCGCGCCGCAATTCCGGAGAGCCAACCAGGCGAGCGATCGCATCGGCCAACGCATCTTCCGACAGCGGATCGACCATAATACCCGCATCGCCGACGACCTCTGGCAACGACGAGGTATTGCCTGTCACCACCGGACAGCCACAGGCCATCGCCTCCAGTGGCGGCAACCCATATCCTTCGTAGAGCGAGGGATAGACAAACACATCGGCGGCATTGTACAGCGCGACCAGATCGTCCTCAGGCACATACCCGGTGAAAATCACGTCGTCATCCAGACCAAGCTCGCGCACCTCGTCGTAGATGGCCGACTCGCGCCACTTGCTGCGCCCGACGAGCACCAGCTTCCCATCGTAGAAACCCTCGCGCTTGACGCTGGCAAAGGCGCGAACGAGACGCGGCAGATTCTTGCGCGGCTGCAGGTTGCCAACGGCCAACATGTAGCGGCCAGCGATGCCATAGGTCGCCTGCGCCAACGCCACGGCGGCGGGATCGGCAAGTTGCCGGTATTGCGCGGAGATCGGCTGATAGCAGACCGCGATTTTCTCGGCGGGCGTGCCATAGCGTTCCACGATGTCTTTGCGCGAGCTTTCTGAGACGGTGATGACGCCATCCGCTTTCTTCAGCGTGCGTGGCACCAGCGTGCCCAGGATCATCTTGTCGCGCATCGAAAACGTCTCTGGAAACAACGCATACGAGATATCGTGAACGGTCGCCACGATAGGAATAGATGTCTTCGGCGGCGCGACGTACGTCACATGCAGCACATCCACCTGATCTCGCGCGGCCTCGCGTGGAAGCCCCCAGAGGATGCGCGTGGGCGCGGCATTGGTTGGCACCGTGCGAATGTGGAATCGCTCAGTCAGCGGCTGGCATACCTCGAGCGATTCGGGATGCGGAGAATAGAGAAAGTAATTCGTATGGTTGTCGAACTGTGACAGACTACGAATCAAATTGATAATGTATGTTTCGTTCCCAGTCTCCTGCTCCCCGACCATGTGGGCGTCGATTCCCACACGTAAATCCGGGGCATCGGACACCATCTGCCCTGGAACCACGCCATTCTCCCTCATTGCAGGATATGTCACCTGACGGGCCAGAGAACGAGAAGTCATCCTGGGTCTTACTCGCGATCCCGCAGATTACGGCTAGTATATCATTCGCTCCCTGCGGTTAGAACGTTACCAGACCATTCGTCCCAATACGTTACATAGCACGACATAGCAATGAATGTAGATCGTACAACTTCTCGCAGCAGAGCCAGCTACAGGCTGCATAGCAAGACGAAGGCCAGCACCGCTTTACCATCCGAAGAAGAAAAGCGTAGGCCGCAGCCCCGCGACGCAAGTTCCCTGACCGCTATGACGTTGCGGCTGGCCGCGTGACGAAATATGTGCTGCTCTGGTATTGCGGCGTTTGCTTTGTGTCGACGCAGTTGACCTGGCCACCGGCGCTCTGCACAGTGGAAATGACCTCTTGCGCTGGAATGAAGTTCATCTTGATAGGATTCAAGCCGAGTTTGTTGTAGAGCAGCGTATGCGGCAATCCTACCGACCGCAACAACGTGTACATTCTTCGGCGCGGCTGCAGCTGGCGTCGCAGCGATATGTAACTGGGAAGCTGAAAGACCGCTACACCTCCCGCATTGAGCGTGCGGACGAACTCTCGTAGATAGCTCTTGATAATCGCGCGATCAGGCACATGCTGAAGCACCAGATTCGTGTAGATCATGTCGAACGAGTCATCGGGAAAGAGGCGCAGGCTATCGACCGTATTCAGGTGAAATTGACAGTTCGTATAATCCTTGTTCAGACGCTCGGCGCCCTCGATCATGCGCTCGGAAATATCGACGCCGTAACACGTCTGGAAGCGACTGGCAAACGCGCGCGTCAATCGCCCGACCCCACAGCCGAAATCCAGCAGGGTCTTATCACCAATGCGCAACTGCAGCCGCTGCAAGGTGTCCATCACTCCCGCGACTTCCCGCTCGCCCGCTGCGAAGAACTCATCGAGATCCCAGCCACCGTGCTGGCGCTGGGAGTTTGACAATATCGCCCAAAGCGGGTCTACCTCCGCCAGGTCTTCCCAGTTACGCTTGTGTGGCTCTAATTGCACAGGATGCTCCTTGCCGCGGTTGCGCGCACTTACCTCTACCCGGCACTGCTCGAAAGCCAGTAGAGGATACGCCGGAATGTGTCCGCGGCCAACCAGCATGAGACTATCGTGCCATGTGCCGGGCACCGAGACCATGAAGCCACTCGACGCCAGGTGACTCCGCCAACATTGAGGAATACTCGCACATTGTTGCGTCGAATGTGAGCGACGGAGCGGAGATGCTTCCCTGCAAGTACAAGCGGGTGGTAATGCATCCGGCACCGTTATTTCTGGGCCTTTGGTTTGACTTCTCCAGGCCCAGGGGTTAGTGTGAGTTCGGGGAGTTGCGCCTGCGGAACGCGGAGGGTGGTGCGGATGCTGAACAGCGAGCGGGACATCGAGAACACCCAGCAGCGTGTGCAGACGCCCGCCGAGGTAGCAGCATCAGGGACACTTGCGCAGATCTCCGGCATAGGCAGACAACTCATGCGACGCGCGCCAACGGGGTATCTCTGGAATCAGGCGGGCTCCATCTGGCTGTTTGTCTCGCTGTTGCTCTTCGAGGTAGTCATCCGTCGTTCGCTCTCGAAAAGCGAAACAAACGTCTTCGACCTGGTCTCCACCATCGCCAATCTTGGGTTCTACCTCGCCTCGCTGGGGCTTTCGAGCGCGGGCAATGTGTTTATTCCACGCGCGCTGGCGGAGGGTGGACCAGCGCTGGCGCTCTCGCTGGCAAACCGCCTGATCGCAATCCGGCTGACGGTCGCACTGCTGGTAGGGACCGCCTTCGTCTTCGGGCTGCCCGCATTAGTGGCCACGGCAGAAACGGCGGGCTGGCCCCAGGGAACCGCGATCGCGCATAGCTTCACCGTGCAGGCAATGCTCGATCACCGGCTATGGATTGCGGGCTACCTCATCTTCATTGGTGCTTCGACGTTGCTGAGCAATATGCTCGTCGCGCTGGTCTACACCCGCGTTGTCTTCATCGTCGGCAGCCTGGGGCAGTTGCTGTTGCTCGTCCTCGCCTATGCGCTCATTCGCCAATTTGGCGCGGGCGTGGATGGCGCGCTCGCCGCTCAGGCGTTGCCAGCACTCGCCACGGCGATTGTACTTTTTGTCGCGCTGCGGCGGGTGCTGCGCGAAAAACCCAACAGCAAGGGGTTTCACTTCCTCAGGCCCACATTGCGCCTTGGAATTGCCGCGTGGCTGGCTGATCTGCCCAACTCGTCGCTCGTACAGCCGCTAGCCATCAGTCAACTGGCAGCCGTGGCGCCCACCGAATTGCTCTACTTCAAGAGCACCTATCAAATGGGCGACGCGGGCGCGCGTTTCTTCACCGACGGCCTTGGCGGCATCAGCATGGCAACGATGTCGATCTCCTATGAGGCAGGCATTGCGCCACTCGCGACCAGTTGGCGCACCGTCAGCAAGTTGCAGGTGCTGCTGGCGGTGCCACTCGTGGCCTTCTCGATGCCACACGCTGGGGCGATCATGCGGATTCTCTTCGGCCCGAACTATGCCCAATCTGGTCCACTGCTCGCCATCTTCCTGGCCTTGAACGGCCTGACCCAGCTGCTTGGTGGCTCGACTCATGAATGGGCGCTCTACGTGCTTGGACGGCAGCAATGGGTGGTGCTTTCACGCTGGGCAACGCTGGGCGTGCTGGCGGTAAGTGGCGCGTTGCTCGTGCCACGGTTCGCGGCGCTCGGCGCGTTGCTGGCAGTCGGCATCGGTCGGCTCGTGGCACAGGTATTCCTGCTGGTGCTGGCGCGCCACTGGGTGCGACGACCCTACCCAGTGGCGTTCATTGCCAAGTTGCTGCTGGCGCTGGTCGTGCCTGTGGTGGTCACCATATTCCTGCAACCGGTGGCAGTCGTCTCCGCGCTGGTCTCGTCCGGTGGCTGGCTCCCGAAGGACTACCGCCCGGTGGTGGAACTGGGTGTGCTGCTGATCGTCAACCTGGCAATCTTCGCCATCCTCTTCCTGGTCGGCCTGCGCATCATCCGCCCATTGGATTCGGACGATGTCGGGCTGCTCGAACAGGTTCCACAATGGCTCCGCACGGCGCTGCTCCCATTCGCCGCCACCAGGGGTGACCGCGGCAGGGTCAGCGCGCACGGCTGAGTGAGGCTTCATCGTGCTTGCGCTGTTGATGGCGCTGCCACTTTGCTCCGAGCCAGCGATAAAAGATGATCGCGAGCGGCAACATAAGCGCGCCCACCAGATAGCCCGCCAGCACATCGCTCGGCTGATGCGCTCCCTCCACGATCCTGCCGATGCCAATGAACGCGATGAAATAGACGCAAACCACCTGAACCGGCAGCAGCCAGGCCCACCGCTCCGGATGCGCGGCGCGAGCGAGCAGTGTTAGAAAGAACAGGAAGCCGAAGAACATCGTCACATGCTCGACGTGTCCAGAGGGAAAGCTATGTGATCCCAGGCCGCTAATTGTCTGTACGTGGACATTGTGCGGGCGTGGGCGAGCGACGATACCATTGATGATGGCATCGAGCAGATCAGTTCCAAAGGTCCATATCGCCAGCGTAATCGCTTCAATGATCCTGCGGAGAAGCGCAAGTGCCGTGATAATCGCGCCGGCAAGAATGCCACCCGAAACCGGAGAATCCACATCGCTGGGAAAGGTAATCACGGGCGCGAAAACCGTTCCACGAATCGGCTTGAGGAACGCAACGATTCCCGCGTCGCCGGGGAACTGGGCCGCTCCGTGTGCCAGCACCGCCAGTACCACCAGTACAATGGCGCCTAGCGCCCAGGGCAGCACGCCCCTGTGCGCCGCGACGACATCCACAGGAGTTCTCGAACCAGTCCTTGAGTCGTCTATCTCATTGTGTGCAAGTTGACTGTGTAACATGTATGCTTTCTCCATATCATCGAGTAACTCATCAGTATTCCAGCCACATCCACATGCATATTGCGTGCCAGACCTTGCCACGTCACCCGCGCTACCATGTGGCCCCTGGCCAAGTGAGTCTGCGTATACCAGCTAGCGAAGGGATCGACGAAAATGACCACGCCCGCCAGCACCACGATTGATACCCAGCCACGCTCGCTGTCGCTGAAAGACTATCCACCGGAAAAGCCAGATCACCTCATGCGCGAGAAGGTCCAGACTGAGACAAAGACGCTCGAGGCGCGGCTTGCCCACCAGCAGGAACTCCTCTTCGGCGCGGGGAGCCATAGCGTCCTGATCGTATTGCAGGGAATGGATACGGCAGGCAAAGACGGCACGATCAAGCAGGTGATGAGCGCCATTAACCCGACAGGCTGCCACGTCTGGAGCTTCAAAGTGCCCACTGCCGACGAGCTTGCCCATGACTTTCTCTGGCGCATCCATCGGCGGACACCAGAGCGCGGCATGATGGCTATCTTCAACCGATCCCACTACGAGGATGTGCTGGTTCCACGGGTGCACAAGCTCGCGCCACGGGCGGTTTGGCAGGCGCGCTATGGAGAGATCAACGCCTTCGAGCAGATGCTGACCAACAGCGGCGTTATTTTGCTCAAGTTCTTTCTGCATATCTCGAAGGACGAGCAGAAGCGACGCTTGCTGGCACGCGAACAGGAGCCCAACAAATCGTGGAAGCTGGCGGTTGGCGACTGGCAGGAGCGCGCATTTTGGAGCGCGTATACCGCCGCCTACGAGGATGCGTTGGCGCGATGTGGAACGTCGTGGGCGCCGTGGCATATCGTGCCCGCCGACGCGAAATGGTATCGCAATTACGCGGTTGCGCGCACGATCGTCGAGCGACTGGAACCCTACGAGCGCGGCTGGGAGCGCACCCTCGTAGATGTGGGCAAACAGCGGCTACACGAGTTGGAGGCGGCGCACATTCCTGAGCGCGCAACCGCGGAGAAGTAGCGGCATCCTCATCAGGAGTCAGCACAAAATGTCCATCGGCGCCAGGGTCGCACAGGGCGACGCAGAGTGCTAACCCCTTTTCTGTGCGGCTTTCGCGGCGGCACGTTCGCGGTTCTCGGCAACCCTGAATGTCACGACCTTGCTGATCACATCCAGGGGCAAGGGTTGATTGATGGGAAATTGGACCGCGCCCTTTGTACTTCGGTACTTCGCGAGTTCTTGCGGAAACGCATCGATCCCGCTTGGCGTTGGGTAGAATCCGATGTGGTTCTTCAGCACCGCAAAATGGACAAGATTCCCGTTCAACGCGAAGGTAGGCATTTGATAGCTGATGCGCTCTTCCGCATCGGGCGCCGCAGCGCGAATCGTTGCCCGCAGCGACTGCAGAATCGCCTGGATATCCTCCGGGAATGTGGCGATATATTCGTCAATGGAATGAAAATCGCGCCTCTGATTTTGCATGGTCGCCCTCCGTCTACGCCTCGCGTGAGGATGAACATAGGGATGAGCAGAACGATAGGCACTACACTCGCCAGGTGGCTACACAACGCACTGCGATTGGTAGGATCGCATACTTTGTACGTTTCTAGATCATTCTTTCGCGAGCCGCTGAGCCGGAAATGCTGCGGCGTCTCCTTGCGAACGAACTACGTGTTCAGCACGAGCCAGCACGACGACGGCGACCCAACCGAGCAAGATGCCAGCCGCGCACACCGCGATTCCCAGGCTCGGCCCCCATGGCGACTGCGGCGCGAAAACCAGGCGCGGTGGATGAGCGATTACCGCCCTGACACCCGCTATACCGTCAAAGAGCATCAGCGTTACGAACAGGTTCCAACTGCCAATCCATAGCCATGTCGCTCGTGTCAGTTGCGGCAGCCAGGCGATAACGACCAGGTAGACACCAATTGTCGCCAGCACCTCGATCAACAGCACCAACAGCAGCGCATTCGAGCCAGGCGCAGCGGAGAGCGCATCATAGCCATCGATCCCGCTGCACGCGCTGCGCACGAAATGCCTGAGCGAAAGCTGCACCCCAGAGCATCCCGACGTTGCCCATGGAACCGCTAGCAGCCCCAGCGCCCACGCGGCAGCGCCGAGCGTATAGATGGCCGCCCCGACGCGCTGTTGTGGCGAACGGCGAATCGGCACAGCGGAATGCACGGCAGGATTCATCGAGTCGCGGAAATACAGCAGCCCGCCGAGCGCCAACCATCCTACCGCCAGCCCAGCGAGTGCCAGCCACAAACCTGGCTCCAATTGGCGATACGTGACCGGCAGCGCGCTACAACTCGGCGCGCACGACTGTGGCGCAAATTGGATAACCGCAATCAGCAACAGGAGGTTGACAGCCGAGACCAGCGCAAGCCATGTCCCATACAGCGCCATAACAAGCCGGGGGACGCGCGGCCCGCGCAGGTGAAAGAGTCCTAGCATCAGGCCCACAAGTGGAGCGATGGCCCAGAGCGCTTCAAGCGTTTCCACGAGGAGTCGGTGAGTAGCACTCGGCCGTTCCACGAGATAGCGCAGGATGATGAAGCCGTACAGCGATGCATCCATCACTGGCGCATTCCCCACTGAAGACATTTCAACATGAATCGTCATCCATGGCAGCCAAGGCGCGATTAGTAGTGCCAGCGCACTCACCACTGGTAGAACCTGAAATACGCGTATGAGCGCTCTACTCCGTTGGTTGCGCGTAGAAGTCGTCGTTCGGGGATGTTCGGGCGCCAGCATCGAAGCACTGGCATATGGGAACGTGTGATGCGTATCATCGCCACTCTGCGGCGTCGTGGCCCCTGGCTCGTTCAGCAAAACAGCGTGTCCCTTCCGCGGTCGTTCTCACGTTTCGCTGACGCCAACGTATTAGCCGTGAAGTGTCGTCTGGTAACTCCAGGCACCTTTGGCATCAACGGTATAGACGGAGAAGGAAGGCGCCACTGTGCTGTCACCAGACGAATCGAACGCGAGCGCGCCCATCGCCCCGGCATACTTGACCGTGGCCACGGCTGAGGCTATCGCGCCGCGCGTCGGCTGCTTGCCCGACGCGATCACTGCCTTGATGGCGGTAATTTCCGCCATCGCCGCGTCATAGGCCAGCGCGGCGTCCGGAATGATCGCTTTGTCGCCATAGGCTCCCTGCCATGCCGCAGCAAACGCCTTGGCCGTGTCGAGATGGTTCGGGTCGCTCGCGGGCAATACGCCGGACGTGTTGGACGCGGTGAGCGGCTGTCCCACTGCCGCGCTCCAACCGGGATTATCAGCCACCGGGCCAGCGGCGAGGATGGGCAGTTGTGGCGCGCCTGTAAGCGTCAGCGCGCTGCGAAGATCGGCGCCAGCGGCGAGACTGCCCGCATAGAAAACGCTGTCGGGGAACGCCTCGATGATGGCGTTGACCACCTGCTGGCTGGTATCGTTCGCCCCAAGCGTCAACGACTGCTGGCCCGCGACCACGCCGCCTTTCGCCTTCAGCTCCTTGGCGAACGCCGCCGCTGCCGCCTTGCCCGATGCGGTCGCGTCATCCACGAGAAAAACGGCGTGGGTCGCCAGCCCATGTGACGCTGCTGGGGCCACTGCCACATCCGCCGCCGCCTTGCCCAGTCCGTCGTCCAAGGGAGCCAGCCGGAAGAAGGACAGCGGCTTGCCCTGAGGATGTATCTGAGCGAACGGCACGCCCTCCGCTGCCGCCGCTGCCGCCTGTGTGAGCCCCGGTAGGGTCGTCGTCGGGCTGACGGCGACAACACCTGCTGCCACGATCTCTGGCAGCAGCGCCACCGCTGTCTCGCTGCTGTACGGGCCGACGATGCCAACCACCTGGGGATTGGAGAGCGCCGCGCTCAGCGATCCCTCGCGCAACGGGCTGGCCTCATCGACATGCTGGCCAACCAACTGATAGCCGCTGCCCAACGTGGTATTTTGTTTGACCGCCAGATCCACCGCTTGTTGCATCGCCTGCCCGACGGCAGCATCTGGTCCGGATGTGGGAAACATCGTCACCAGAGCGAGGGTCTTGTTATCCGTATTGCTGCTGCATCCGGAGAGCCAGAGGCAAAGCAGCAGAAGCAGCGGAGCGAGACGCCATAGGCGGCGGGGCGCAACAGTCACCAGGGGAATCACTCCTTCGTGTCGGGCATCCGCGCCGCGATCCGGGTCAATATGGCGAGCCAGTCATCAGCAACTACGCGCTTCCCAGCCTCATCCTTCACATGCTCCGCACAATGTCCTATTCATACGAGACGAACAGCGGCTGCGGAAAGACCTGCAACACCTGGGCGGGCGTCTGCAACGGATTGTCCCCGGCATTCGTGCCGGGATATTGGAAGAAGAGCTTATAGCCGCCATATTGGATCATGTGCTGCTGCACAAAGATGGAATAGTCCGCCAGCTTGTCTGCGAGCGCCCCAAAGCCGTCGGACTGCAACACCAGCGACGTATCAGGATTCGACCTGATCTTGTCCTTGTTCGTCAGCACGGCGCTATTCCATTGGTGCAAGACAAGCACCTTGCGCGGCAAGTGATATTGCAGCGAGATTTGCGCCAGCTTGTCAATCGTCCAGTTGACCTCAGCGGCATCCATCCATCCCAGGCAGCACGGGTAGCCAGCGGCCATCCCGTAGCCCTCGGGCGTATTCGGGAAGTGGAACTCAGTATCCAGCGCCAGTTCGACGAATGGATATTTCTGCAGATAGTCGATGATAGGCACCGGATTGTCCTTGTTGTCGGTGTAGATCAGCGCATGAGAGACGGGCTCCACGCCGAGTTGCAGGTCAAGGAAGAGATAGAGGTCGTGTTTCTGGCAGTAGTTGATGTAATCCTGAATACCGTCGACCTTGGTGCCATTGATGTATTTGGTGGCATCGGGCGCCCAGGACGTGCAATATTTCGGGTACCACGTGCATGGCTGAATGACATTGACGACGAGGTCAATCCCCAGCTTGACGGGATGCGTCGGGTCAGCCGCGGCATACTGCCTGCCGAGCGCCTGCAACTGTGGGAGATAGTTGTCGAGCATATCAAGCGTCGACGCCGCGCCGTTGAACTGGACGCCACCGCTGATTCCATAGACCGCGACGATGCGATTCGTTGGCAGCGGCGCGCCAACGGAATTGTCGAACGGCTTGCTCGACTGCCACGTGGCGATGCCCAGCGACGCGCCGTTCCCCGCGGTGTTGTTCGAGCCGCTGGGTGTGGCGCCGCAACTCGTCAGCACGAGCAGCAACGAGAGCAGCGTAACGACCACTACGCCGAACCGCGGCTTTCGTCCTTGCGACGCCACATTTCCCGAACGCCGTCCAGGTATTCGCACCATGTCGATTGACCGTCCTGCCGCCACTTCCGTCATCCGCCAACCATTCAGATTCATCAGTCTCTAAGCCTACCAGCGCCGGTGTCGCATGGTCAAGGAAACGTAGCCCAAACAGCCGCGAGACGTGAGCCACGACACAGGTGACACCCACAGCGCGGCGCATCTATTCCCCAACATCCTGCGAGCAGAACTCCCTGCTACACCTTAAGACTAACGTGCCCCACAGAATTTAACTCTTGTTCGCCAAGTCGCTCATATGTCATTGCCCCACATGGCGTAACACAGCGGGCGTCAATTGCGCGCAGGAGGTATAGCCGCTGAGCGCCAACGTCAGATCGAGGTCGGCCAGCGTATTGAGCAGCACATCGCGCACACCCGCCTCGCCGCCGAGCGCCAGTCCCCACATGTACGGGCGCCCCAGCAGAACAGCCTGCGCTCCCAGCGCCACCGCGCGGAAGATATCCGCCCCGCACCGAATGCCGCTATCGAAGAGCACCAGCACGCCCCCCTGCACCACTTCGACCACGCCGGGCAACGCATCGAGAGCAGGAATCGCCCCATCCACCTGGCGGCCGCCATGATTGGAGACGATGATGCCATTCGCGCCAGCATCGAGCGCGTGGCGGGCGTCGTCAGGATGCAAGATACCCTTCAGCAGAATCGGCAGTGACGTATGCTCGCGCAGGAACTTCAGGTCGTCCCACGTCAGCGTCGGATTCGAGAATACCTGGACGAAGCGCATGATCGCCGCCTGCGGATTCTGCTCCGGCGGCTGCGGCAGCGAGGCGCGAAAGACTGGGTCGCTCAGGTAGTTGGCGATACCCTCACCGAGCAGGAACGGCAGATAGGCCAGCGCGATGTCGCGCTCGCGCCAGCTCAGCAGCGGCGTATCGAGTGTCACGACGATGGCGCCGTAGCCCGCCCGCTCGGCTCGCGCCAGAAAGCTTGCCGTTAGCTCCGGATCGCGCCCCCAGTACAGTTGATACCAGCGCGTCGTCTTGCCCGCGGCATCCGCCGCCTGCGCCACCTCTTCCATCGTCTTGGATGAAGCCGTGCTGAGGATGAATGGCACACCGAGCGCGGCGGCCGCTCGCGCCACCGCCACCTCGGCATCCGCATGCACGATGGACTGCACACCGATAGGCGCGAGCATCACCGGCGCGGGCAACGACGCGCCCAGCACTTGCACGCCCAAATCACGCTCGCCCACATTGCGCAGCATCCGAGGGATGATCTGCCAGCGCTCGAAGGCCGCTCGATTGGCGCGCATCGTCTCCTCACCGCCAGCGCCCCCGGCCACATAGCCAAACGCCTCCGGGCTGACCTTCTGGCGCGCCTGCTCCTCCAGCACCTCATAGGTCATTGGCGTTGTGGGCCGTTGGCCCTGCATGCCAGCTAGATAGATCTGCAACTGGCGCTCTGTACCGTACATCCGTGGCGCGGGGTTGCTCATGAATTGCTGCCTCCATCCTCTAACGTATCTGGGGTCTCGTGGCGTGGCGCGTCGCCCATTTCGCCGATGTCGCCAGTCTCGTCTGGAGTGTCTGCGCCGGTGGCAGAGCTTGTCCCATTCGCGCTACGCCCATCGGGCCGATGGTGACCGTTCATCGCATCCACCGATTGCGCGGTGGCTGGAGCGTCATCTGATGCCGGGTCATGGAGTGAACGTGGCGCCCGGCGGAGTCCGATTACCAGAAAGAGCGCGGGTCCCGCGATAAAGATGCCCATGACCACCAGAATGATGATGCCGAACGGATCAGGATGGGTGATGATGTAGAGCGCCAGCAGCAGCCAGAGAACCGTGAGAAATACGGTATAGGCAGGCACGCCAGGACGGCTGGGGCGATACCGGTAAAACAACGGGCTGCTCCTGAAAGGCTGCGGCAAAGACAGCATGTTGCGCTGATATGACAAGCGCGATGTGACGTGCGTAAACGCGTCTGTTTCACAGGATACCATGGACGAAAACAGAACAACGGGGCTGTGACGGTATTCACAGTCGCGTAGCGGCCCGTGTGGTTCCATGACGTCGACAATATCTATGGGGTATAATTGTCTGTTGGAATGCCCAGCGCGCATTCTGTGCGAGCCCCACACAGAGAACGCCTGAAGGGAGCGGGAAACGATGAATGCTTATGAGCAGTTGGAGGCCATTCGCGATCAACTGGAACAGAATGGCGCCAGCGAAGACTCGATTGATCTCGTCGATAAATTCATCAAACGCGCCGAATCCGAGCGCAACAGTTCAACCTCGTTCTCGCAGATGATGATGCTGCGCCATCTGCTGCGGCAGCGCGAGGCGATCGATAATTTCGCAATCTATAACGACCTGCAAGAGATCATAGATGGCCTCGAGGGTCGCCGAGCCAGCGATGACGACGTGCGGCCAGCGTACGAAGATAACGAGCGTCATCCGCGCTCACGGCAATATTACAAGGCGCTCAAAGAGAAAGAGCGCAACACGAAAGACTAATGACGAGGCCACCGGAGAGCAATTCATCCGGTGGCTTTTTCATTGTCATGCGGCGCGTAGGTGGTGGCGTGTCGACGGTTCGCTACCGCTGCGTTGTGAATGATGACGTCACCCGCAGCACAAAGACGGTAAGCCCCGCGCCAAAGAGCGCGACGTCCATCGCGAGCATCACCGAGCGCGCGTAGAGGTCGGCCTGCGCGGGAGCGGCAATCAGCAGCACGGCAGCGGCGACCAGGCTTAGCAGCGACCAGGCTTAATTGCTGGTCACCCCCAGCTCAACCGCGACTCCGGAACGCAAGGTCTGGAGGTTCACGCAGCTATATTCCGCGGCAGCCAGGAGCTTCTCCACCAGGCCGGGGTCCGTGCCCTCAGCGGCCTGGATGGTGACGTGGCAGCGCATCGTCTGAAACCCCACCGGCACCGTGCGATCCATCACCAGCGTACCGCGGACATCCACGTCCGCCGTGACATCCACCTCCAGCGACACGAGGGTGATCGCGAGCCGGTTCGCGATGATGCGAATAGTCGAGTCCAGGCAAGTGGCGAGCGCGGCGCACAGCAGATCGCCTGGATTCGGTCCGTCATGATCGCCGCCCACCGCGCGATGAATCCCGAACGGCCACACCACGCCGTAGTCCTGACTGCCTGGCATGACTGTTCCATGGAACGGATCGGTCTCCACGCCTTTGATAGTGCGCGCCCGGTCGGTGATCACGGCCTCTGCGGGGGCTACCTTGTAGCGGTCTCGTAAGGGCTGCTGCCGGGCGCGCACATCAACCACCTTGGGATTCGTCATCAGCTCCTCCCTCTGTTTTCACCTGGGTCCACGCGAGCCTCGTCCGTGCACGAGACGACCGGAAATGTGGTCACCTATCAGACCAGCGCTCGCAGCGAAGGCTGCTCGCATTATACCCCAAGCAGGATCGCAAGAGCAGTCTCCTCCCGTCGCGAACAACCGATCTATAAAGAAGGTGGGTATGTGTCAGCATCCCGGTAGACTCGTAGACGTTCTCATGCGCGTCCAATCTTCCGGAGGTAACATGGACTCTGTCCGCACGTTGCGCTATGCTACTCACGCAGAGGATGGCGCGTATATCTGATGAGCGCGAGTGGCCGAGAGTGCCGCACCGGATGGCGGACTGATTGCTGGCCCGCTCTGAATTTGGTTTCGACAACATGACAGCGACCGCCCTACTACGGGCGCGAATCGCTGAGGAGCTTCGTCACATGGCAACGCAGGGAAAACCGCGCTGGTACAAGCCGGACGCCGGGTTAGCGGCACGCATGGTGCTCACCATGTTTTTGCTGGGATTGGTATACGTTGCGTTTGCGGCAGTGCTGGCGTGGCTGAAAGTGCCCTGGCCGCTGCTCGTCATCGGCGCACTGGCAATTGCTGGCTTCCAGTTGTTCTTCTCCGACAAAATCGCGCTGGCTTCGATGAAGGCGCAATACGTGGATGAGCAGCAGGCCCCGCAACTGCACGACATGATTGGTCGGCTGGCGGCGCAGGCCAATCTGCCCAAGCCAAAGATCGCCATGGTGGAAACCGCGATTCCAAACGCGTTCGCCACGGGACGCGACGCCAACCATGCCGTCATCGCCATTACCAGCGGACTGCTGGAGGGCAGCGGACTTTCGCAGCCGGAGATCGAGGCAGTGGTCGCCCACGAACTGACGCATATCATCAACAAGGATATGCTGGTGATGACCATCGCGACGTTCTTCTCGATGATCGCCGCGCTGATCGTGCGCAGCTTTATGTGGGGCGCGATGTTTGGCGGTTACGGCGGTGGCTATGGCCGCCGCAACAACAACGACAATAGCGGCATGGTGGTGCTGATCGCGATTCTGGCATCGGTTGTCACCTACGTCATCAGCTTCATCCTTATCCGCGCGCTCTCGCGTTATCGCGAACTGGCGGCTGACCGTGGCTCCGCGCTGATTACCGGCGCGCCAGAGCACCTGGCATCGGCGTTGATGCGCATCAGCGGCGCCATCGAGGGTGGGCACATCCCACAGCAAGACTTCCGCCAGGCGCAGACCGTGAACGCGCTGTTCATCGTGCCGGCGCTCAGGGGCGACTCACTGGCGACGCTCTTCTCGACGCACCCCTCGCTGGAGCAGCGGCTGGCGCAGTTGCAGCAGATGCAGCGGCAGATGGAAGGCGCGCAGAACCTGTAACCTCTCCCGGCCTTCGGCCACCCGCCCATTGGGCCGCAGCTGCTTCGTTCGCGCGGCTGCCCTGTATGAGGGGAGGGACAGGGCGAGCGGAGCGGCGGTTAGTGCGCCCACAATATCGCTTGGAGACTGAGGAATGGGTTTTTTCGATACGTTGTTTGGCCGGCAAAAACCGGTGCCAGTTGGCCCGGAGCGTCTGTTTGCCATGTCCACCGCGCAGTTGACGCTCGAAACCGAGCAGCATCTGACGCCGACCGGCAACGCGGCGATCTGCTTCAAGGGCGTCGCGTCCGGCCCATTCAAGGATATTCAGTCGGAACTCGAGCAATTGCTCGAAATCGCTGGCCGCGACGATCAGCTTACGATCAAGCCGTTCGAGGATGCCTTCGGCTATCGCTGGTTCATCTTCGGCGGCAAAGACTTCCAGGCGCTGGTCACCACACTGCATGTCGCCAGCGAGACGCTGCTCTCGAAGGGCTACGGCAGCCAGTTGCTCTTCGCCATGTTCGCCTTCAAGGACGAAAAGGGGCACGAAGACTACTGGATGTACAACTACAAGCGCGGCTACTTCTATCCGTTCGTCCCCGAGACCGATATCAACGACCCGCAGCGACGACGCGACAACGCCGAGGAGATGCGGTTGAATGCCGCTATCGGCAAAGAGCTGCCCGTCGAGCCAGAGCTTGAGCGCTGGTTCCCCGTCTGGGAAGTACCGATCTAAACCAACTGAAGCGTCAGATTACGGCCCACCTTCCAGTGCATAG